>JANNYX010000222.1:0-3304 GCA_031410295.1 Rhodoferax sp. | reverse complement strand
GGGCCTACAAAGAGGCGGGCGTCAAGGGCTACACCGGCAACGTGTCCGCCAGCGGCGAGTACGACGCCAAGATCGCCGTGTTGCGCCAGTTGCTGGCCTGGGAGCGCGACCTCACCCACCCGCAAGGCCACCCGCAAGCTGGTCTCCAGCCGGGCGACGCCAGCGCGGTGGCGTTTGACGACCGCATCTACGTGCTGACGCCGGACGCCGCCATCGTCGAACTGCCCCAAGGCGCGACCGCCGTTGACTTTGCCTACAGCGTTCACTCCAACCTGGGCCACCGCTGCCGGGGCGCCCGGGTTGACGGCGTGATGGTGCCGCTGTACACGCCGCTTAAAAATGGCCAGACCGTCGAGGTGATCGTGGCCAAAGAGGGCGGCCCCTCGCGCGACTGGCTGAACCCCGAATTGGGGTTTCTGGTGGGCCAGCGCGCCCGGGCCAAGGTGCGCGCCTGGTTCAACGCGCTGGCGCTGGATGAAACCGTGGCGCGCGGCCGCGATGCGGTCGAGAAGCTGCTGCAGCGCGAGGGAAAAACAGCCGTCAAACTCGACGAGCTGGCAGGGCAACTGGGCTTCAAGGCGGCAGATGAGCTGTTTGAAGCCGTCGGTAAAGACGAGTTTTCACTGCGTTCAATTGAAGTGGTGTTGCGCCCGGCAGACGCGCAAACGCAGCCTGACGACGCGCCGATTCTGAAAAAATCGAAAGCCGCTGATCCGTCCGCCAAAGGTGGCGTGCTGGTCGAAGGGGTGGGTTCACTCTTGACGCAGTTGGCCAGGTGCTGCAAGCCGGCACCGCCCGATTTGATCTGCGGCTTCGTCACGCGCGGCAAAGGCGTCAGCGTGCACCGGCTGGACTGCTCGAACCTGCACGAAATGATCGCCAGAAACGGCGAGCGCGTCATCGACGTGCAGTGGGGCGCTTCACCACTGGGCGAGGCCGCCTTGTACCCGGTCGACGTGAGTGTGCAGGCCACAGACCGCACCGGCCTGTTGCGCGACATCTCCGAAGTATTCACCAAGGAAAAAATGAACGTGACCGGGGTGCAGACACAGTCGGTCAAGGGCACGGCGTGGATGACCTTCACGGTAGAAGTTGCAGACGCTGCTCGAATGCAAAAAGTGCTGGCCACCGTGGCTGAGCTAAATGGCGTTATTTATGCAAAAAGAAGATAAATTTGATTAAATATAAAACAAATATACTATCTTTATAGTAACAAACAATTCAATGTATTTGACGGCCTTATGCGGAATAAATTAAGAAACAATGAATCAAACCACTTTTCTTTGGCACGATTACGAAACCTTTGGTGTCAACCCCAGGCGCGACCGCCCGGCCCAATTTGCCGCCATTCGCACTGACGCGGCGCTGAACGAAATCGGCAAACCCTTGATGTTGTATTGCCAACCGGCGAATGATTTTCTACCCGAACCGGAAGCCTGTTTGATCACCGGCATCACGCCGCAGTGGTGTCTTGAAAAGGGTCTGCCTGAATACCAATTTGCCGCCGCCATCGAACAGGCGATGAGCCAGCCCGGCACGGTTGGTGTGGGTTACAACACCATCCGTTTTGACGACGAGGTGACACGTTTCATGTTCTGGCGCAATTTGATCGACCCCTATGCGCGCGAATGGCAGAACAACTGCGGACGCTGGGATTTGCTGGACGTCGTGCGCATGGCCTACGCGCTGCGGCCTGAGGGAATCGTGTGGCCAACAAAACCCAACGAGAACGGCAAAGACGGCGCCCTGAAACCCAGCTTCAAACTCACCGACCTCACCGCCGCCAATGGGCTGGCGCATGAGAGCGCCCATGACGCCTTGAGCGACGTGCGCGCCACCATCGCGTTGGCCCGCCTGATCCGCACCCACAACGCCAAGCTCTGGGACTTCTGCTTCGCGCTGCACAAAAAAGAGCGCGTGGCGCAGGAGCTGGGCATGCCCGTAAGTCCGCAACACGCCAAGCCGTTTTTGCACGTCTCCGGCATGTTCCCGCCTGAGCGTGGATGCCTCGCAGTGATGTGGCCGCTGGCGACCCACCCTGTCAACAAAAACGAAATTATCGCCTGGGACCTGTCCGCGCCGGACGGTGACCCGGCGCAACTCGCCACGCTGAATGTCGACGAGATTCGCCAGCGCATGTTCAGCCGCGCCGACGATCTGCGCGAAGGCGTGCGCCGCCTGCCGATCAAGACCGTGCACCTGAACAAATCACCGATGGTGGTTGGCAATCTCAAAACGCTGACGCCCGCCCAAGCGGCGACGTGGGGCGTTGACATCGATGCAGCGCTTCGCCGCGCGCAAACCGCGCGCGACCTGCCCGACATGAGCGCCCTGTGGCCCAAAGTCTTCGCGCGAGAGCCGCAGGGGCCGGTTGATGTGGATGAAGACCTGTATGGCGGTTTTATCGGCAACGCTGACCGCAAGCGGCTCAATGACTTGCGCAAACTCGACGGGCCGCAACTTGCAAAGGCGCGCAACGCGTTTGACGACAAGCGGCTCGAAGAGCTGGTGTTTCGTTACCGCGCCCGCAATTTTCCGGCGAGCCTGGCGCTGCAGGAAATGGTGCGCTGGAACGAGCACCGCGCGGCGCGGCTCTTTCACGGACAAGGTGGCCAGGGCTTCAAGACCATCGACAGCTACTTCGGTGAAATTGATCGGTTGTCCGAAACCGTTGATGAACGCGGCGAAGCAATTCTGGGCACGCTGTACGATTGGGCGCAGATGATTGCGCCAGACAGGTGATCGGGATGGACAAAAACCAAAAGCACGCCGTAAACCGCCAGTTTTTTGGCATGGACACCACGGCTGCATCACTGGTGCACCGGATGCCGCCGTTTGGCGGGCGCTTTGCCAATGCGTTCACGCTGTCTGTGGCGGCAATTTTCCTCATTTGGGTGCCGCTGGCAGTTTGCAGCTATGTGACGCAATCAAGCTACGAGGCCTCGGCGCTGGGCCATCGCCTGAGTTTTTTCAGGGATTGGAATATCCAGTTTGTTTTTCTGGTCTCGCTTCCCTGTTTGCTGTATTTGACGTGCTCCGACCACTCGCATCTGGTTGCGGCACTGCTGATTGTCCAAAAGGATGGAACCGTTGAGTTCCAAGGCGACAGCGGGCAGATGATTGCGTCGAACTGGACGCGGAAATTCAGGACCATCAACCTGGTCGCTCAGAGCGTCGCGGTGGTCGTCGGGAGCCTCGTGGCCTACGTCAACTACAGAATATTTACGCCAAAAGAGCTGGGTTATTGGATTGCCAGGAATGACGTGCTGATGCCCGAGGGGTACGTTTTTCTGCTGGGTCTTGG
>JANNYX010000221.1:0-5710 GCA_031410295.1 Rhodoferax sp. | reverse complement strand
GCCAGCAAGAGCGAAAAACACGGTTATGGTCAAAACGAATTTGTGCCGTGGCAACTTGGCGCGGTGATGTGATGCGGCCCGATGTGTCTATTTAGAAAGTTTGAAAAAATCTATGGAAAAAGTGCTTAAGGCCGACGAGTTACAAGCATGTATTGCTACTATTTTTGTAGCATCTGGCAGCACCGAAGTGGAGGCCGACTATGTTGCTGCCAACCTGGTTATGGCCAATTTGAGCGGCCACGATTCGCATGGTGTGGGTATGTTGCCGCGTTACATTGACGCCGTCCTTGAGGGCGGACTCAAGCCCAATACCGGCATCAAGGTCAACCTTGACATCGGCTCCATGCTGGCCATTGACGGCCAGCGCGGGTACGGCCAGATCGTCGGCACACAAGCGATGGAACTGGCGATTGAGCACGCGATCGGGCACGGCAGCTGCATCATGACTTTGGCCAATGCCCATCACCTGGGGCGCATTGGGCACTTTGCCGAGATGGCGGTCGACAAGGGTTTGGTGTCGATGCACTTTGTCAATGTGCTGTCGCGCCCGGTGGTTGCGCCCTGGGGTGGCGCCGACGGGCGATTTGGCACCAACCCGTGCTGTATTGGCATTCCGCTTAAAGGCCGCGAACCCTTCTTGCTGGACTTCGCCACCAGCCGCGTCGCGCAGGGCAAGATGCGGGTGGCGCACAACAAGGGGCAACAGGTCGAGCCGGGCACCCTGATCGACGAACATGGCCGCCCGACCACCGACCCTGGCGTGGTGGTGGTGCCGCAAAGCAACGGTCTGTTTGGCGCCTTGATGACGTTTGGTGAACACAAGGGTTACGGCATGGCGGTTGCCAGTGAATTGCTTGGCGGTGCTTTGAGCGGCAGTGGCACCTGGCATAGGGCGACCGACCCGGCAGTGCGCGCCGTCATCAATGGCATGTTGACGATCCTGATTGACCCGGCGCGCCTGGGCACACAGGAAGTGTTTGACGCCGAGGCCCTGGCCTTTGTCGACTGGCTGATGCGGGGCCCCGCGGCACCGGGTGTTGACGCTGTGCAATTGGCGGGAGATCCTGAACGCGCCGCGCGTTCACGGCGCCGCGTTGAAGGCATTGCAGTGGACGAACAGACTTGGCGCGAGATTGTCAGCGCTGGCGCGAAAGTAGGCGTTGTGTTGTGAGCTGCTCGCCCGGTTTGCTACAACATTTGGGCCAAGCAGGCGTCCAGATTTTCTGAGGGCAAACGTTTGAAGCCCGAGCGGGCGAAACGTTGCAGACGCCCGACCACGAACGCGGTGAGCACTGACGCGCCAACCTGCGAATCCACAGTCGGCATGGCAGAGCCGTTTTGCAGCGCCGAATCACGCAGGCACTGGCGCAACGCCGCTTCAATCTTGTCAAAAAACTGGTTCATGCGCTGACCCAGGCGGTCATTTTCAAACACCAGCGCGTCACCCACCATCACGCGGGTCATGCCGGGGTTTTTTTCCGAAAACTGGATCAGCATCGTGACCAGCCGCGCCGCTTGCCGCGTACCCACTGCGGGCTCTGACGCGCTGCCCGCCTCACGTTCGGCGATCTGGTTGACCAAGGCAAATACAGTGGACTCGATGAACTCGATCAGTCCTTCGAACATTTGAGCTTTGCTGGCGAAATGGCGGTACAGGGCCGCTTCGCTCACCTCCAGTTTCGCCGCCAGTGCGGCCGTGGTGACGCGTTCGGCGCCGGGCTGCTCCAGCATGGTGGCCAACGCTTGCAGTATCTGCACTCGCCGCTCCCCAGGTTTGGGGCGCTTGCGCACGGGAATTGGGGAAGCGGGAATTACAGCAGTTTCGGACATGGCACCAAGCGGGGTTTCGCGAAATTTTCGCACAGCCGGGCCAAGGGTTTTCGCGGGTAAGCAGCGCGGCGAGAGGCTTGCCGTCAATGCGAGCGAATCATGGTACCGAAGGCCTGGTCGGTCAGGATTTCAAGCAACATGGCGTGGGGCACACGTCCGTCAATGATGTGCACGGCATTCACTCCGCTTTTTGCCGCGTCCAGCGCGCCACTGATCTTGGGCAACATGCCGCCGCTGATGGTGCCGTCTGCAAACAATTCATCAATGCGCCTGGCGGTGAGGTCGGTCAACAGATTTCCGGACTTGTCGAGCACACCCGTGGTATTGGTCAACAGCACCAGTTTTTCCGCCTTGAGGACAATGGCCAGTTTGGCGGCCACGACATCGGCGTTGATGTTGTAACTCTCATTGTCGGCGCCAAACCCGATCGGGCTGATGACCGGGATGAAGGCGTCGTCTTGCAAGGCCTTGACCACGCTCGGGTCAATGGAAATGATGTCGCCCACCTGGCCCACGTCATGTTCTTTGGATGGGTCGTTGGCGTCCACCATTTTGAGTTTTTGGGCGCGGATCATGGCGCCGTCGCGCCCTGTCAGCCCAACTGCCTTGCCGCCGGCCTGGTTGATGAGCCCGACAATATCCTGCTGCACTTCGCCGCCCAAAACCCATTCGACCACTTCCATGGTCTCGGCGTCGGTGACACGCATGCCCTGAATGAATTGACCCTTTTTACCGAGGCGCTGCAGGGCGTTTTCAATTTGCGGGCCGCCGCCATGCACCACCACCGGGTTCATGCCAACCAGCTTCAGAAGCACCACATCCTCGGCAAAATCCGCCTGCAAGGCCGGGTCTGTCATGGCGTTGCCGCCGTATTTGATGACCAGGGTTTTGCCGTGAAACTTGCGAATATAAGGCAGCGCCTGGGCAAGAATTTCGGCTTTGTCGCGTGGCGCGATATTCAGTGGGTCAGTCATGGCGCCTGGTTTGTGTGCGTTTGTGCGTCTTCGATCATGTCTGTCGCAAATTGTGCAGCATTTGCCCGGTGCTGGCATTCTCAATAGACGCTGGTGTGCCCTGAGCCGCCGCCTGGCGCATAACCATGCACATGTTTGAGCAGCAGGGCATGCATGACGGGAAGGTCGTCGCGCTCGGCGGCCTTGGCCAAGGCATCCAGTTCCGGCACAAGGTCCGACCACGACAAAAAATCCTCATGCGCCTTCATGATGCGAGGGTGCGACGTGGGTTTGGGGTTATCGCCGATCAACAACTCTTCATACAGCTTCTCGCCGGGGCGCAGGCCGCTGATGTCAATTGCAATGTCGCCATCCGGGTTGGATGGGTCGCGAACCGACAAGCCCGACAACTTGATCATTCGGCGCGCCAAATCAATGATTCGAACTGGTTGCCCCATGTCGAGCAAAAACACATCACCACCCTCGGCCATGGCGCCGGCCTGCAATACCAACTGCGCGGCCTCGGGGATGGTCATGAAATAACGCGTCACCTCGGAATGTGTGACCGTCAGCGGACCACCCGCCGCAAGTTGTTTGCGAAACAAGGGGACCACACTGCCACTGGAGCCCAGCACGTTGCCGAACCGAACCATGGTGAAACAGGTCGCCTGCGCTTGCGCCCCCTGATTTTCCGCCAGCGCCTGCAAGACCAGCTCGGCCATGCGTTTGGAGGCGCCCATGACATTCGTCGGGCGGACGGCTTTGTCTGTCGAAATGAGGACAAATCGCCCTACCGAATTCTCCATGGCCGCCCGTGCCATGTTGAGTGTTCCCAGGACATTATTGGCGATGCCTTCGCCCGCGTTGGATTCCACCATGGGCACATGTTTGTATGCGGCGGCGTGGTAAATGGTCGACGGCTTCCACGTCGCGCAGATGTTGATCATGCGCCGGTAATTGGAGACACTGCCAAGCAATGGAACCAGCAAGGCAGTCAGACGGTTTGTGGCGCAAACCTGCTGCAATTCCTGATGGATGCTGTACAGGCCGAACTCGTTGTGGTCCAGCAGCAGCAATTGCGCCGGCCTTTGCAGAAGTATTTGCCGGCACAACTCCCCGCCGATGCTGCCGCCAGCGCCGGTCACCATCACCACCTGGCCGGTCAGGTGGCTTGCCAATAATTCGTTGTCTGGCGCCACCGGGTCGCGCCCCAAAAGGTCCTCGACATCCAGCTCCGTGAAGTCCTGCACGTTGATACGGCCGCTGGCCAAATCTGCCCAGCCAGGCAAGGTGCGAATGTGAACTGGCAGGGACTGCAGACTTGCAATAATTTCATTGCGGCGGGCCCGGGAGGCGCTTGGCAGCGCCAGCAAAATGTCGGTCACATCGTTCTTCTCAACCAGTCTTGGGACTTCTGAAGCGGCAAAAACCTGCACACTGTTGACACTTCGACCAACTTTGGCCAGATCGTCGTCAATGAAACCGAGCAAATGGTATTGGCCGGAAACCGCCAAGGCGGTTGCGGTTTGTACACCCGCCGTACCAGCGCCGTAAATCAGCATCTGGCCCTCGACATTGGTGCGCCGATGCTCCATATTGGCCAGCCAAAACCGCGCCAACGCACGGCTGGAACCCACCAGCAGCAGGAATATCAGGGGCTGCAAAACTCCAAGGCTGCGCGGCACGCCTGGCCATCGTTGCCACACCAAAATCGCAATCAACAAGGCCGCATAAATGCCGACGGCCTTCGCCATGGTGTTGAGTGCGGCTTGCCCTGTATAGCGAAAAATCGCGCGATATAACCCGAAACGGATAAATATCGGGATGGCCAAAACTGGCGCCAGCACATACACGAACCATTGTTCGCCCATGGGCCAATGGAAAGTATCTAGCCGCAGCGTAAAGGCAAGCCAGGTGGAGGCCAGCGCGAGCACCACGTCCAGCGCCACGACCACCACCCGCTTTGCCGCACGCGGCCAACTCAAAACGATACTTTGCAATCAACTCCCCTATAGCGATCCTGCTATTTTCAACTCTTGACCGCGAAATCTTCTTTTGTTTTACCTTGTGAAACCAAAGCCGACAACCAGCGCGGCGAGAGGCCCCGGCCACTCCAGCTCTCGCCGTTGGGACCACGATATTTTGCTGCTACGCTGGTACCAGCAAATTTGCTTTTTAATTTTGTCTTTGCTTTTTTTGCCGATGAAGCCGAAACCTTGCCAAGTTTTGCCTTGCCCCGCGGGGCCTTAGCGCCTATTGCGGCCTGCAAGTCTTTCGCCGAAATGCCAAAGGCATTCATTTTCGCGATAATTTCTACCACCGTCTTGTCAAACTCCCGCGCTTTAATTTCGCTGGCCTGCTTGGTCAATTTTTCAATCTGGCTTTGAATTTCAATCAAATTACTCATTTTTAACGCCTTTATTTTGAAACAAAACTCCCTGAATCAATCGCTTCTTATGTTATCAATGTGTCACATTATCTCTTCTTAAGACTTTAAGGCCCGTCAGTAGTATTATTTTAATGTCGAGCCAAATGGTTTTTTGGCGAAGATACTCAACATCCAGCGCCACTTTATCGGGTATTGGCAGCTCGTCCCGGCCATTGATCTGCGCCCAGCCCGTCAGGCCCGGCAATAAGTTATGCACACCGGCAATTGTTCGCAATTCAATCAGATCGTGTTGATTGAACAAGGCGGGCCGCGGGCCGACAAAACTCATGTCGCCTTTGAGAATACTCCAGAGCTGGGGCAATTCGTCCAGACTGCTTTTGCGCAGAAAACTGCCGATTGGCGTTAAATAGGTATCGGCGTTGGGAAGGAGGTGGGTTGCCACGGCAGGTGTATCAATCTTCATGCTCCGGAATTTTGGCATTTTGAAAATCTTTTTGTGCCGCCCAACCCGGTTTGACCAGTAAATGATGGCGCCTTT
>JANNYX010000220.1:0-1713 GCA_031410295.1 Rhodoferax sp. | reverse complement strand
CAGCAAGCCGGGCGCCCTTGCAACGGACCTCAGCATTACCGAACAGCAGGTTCGGTTCGTTCAGGAGCTCAACGTCGAGCTTGAGGTTCAGAAGGCCGTGCTACCCTTCGCTCAAGTTGCGGGCACTGGCGGCGCCAGCTTGCCCCAAAGCGGAAATTATCGTCTGCCTGAATGCGATTGATCTCTTCCGTTTGCGCCCGCCCAATGCACTTCGCGCCTGCTTTTTTGCATTTCGTCGCAAACCGGTAGTTTTGCCTCCCGCAGGCTGGCAATGTGCGCTTCATCGATTGAAATCAGGAGCGCAAAGTGTCCACCACCCTCACCCCGATCATCGCCATCCACATGAGCGCGGCGATCCTTGCTGTCGCCACCGGACCGTTTGCCATTTGGGCGCGCAAAGGCGCAACCCAGCGCCCACGACTGCACCGCGCGTTTGGTTACGCCTGGGTCACGCTGATGCTGGTGGCGGCCACGTCAGCCATCTTCATCACCGGCGACTCGAAGGCCCACTGGCACGGCTTCAGCCCGATCCATCTGTTGATCATCGTGACCTACGCCATGTTATTCATTGCCTTTCGATTCCTGTTCAAAGGCAACATCAAAGGCCACCGCCTGACCATGGTCAACCTTTACATCGGCGCTTGCGGGGTGGCCGGAGCTTTCACCCTGATGCCGGGGCGTTACCTCGGGCAGTTGATCTGGGGCCAGTGGCTCGGTCTGGTTTGAGTTGGCGCCATTTTTACCGTCTCCACAGTTCATTTCCTGTTTCCTTCCCGATTTCCCCATTCACTCAAGGAGTTCATCATGCTCATCCAAATATTGACCCACCAACCCCACATGTTGACGGCCATTGTCAAAGGCACGCCGATCTGGGTATGGGGCCTGCTGCTGGTGCTGCTGGCGTTGGGCATCAGCCAGCTGGCGGACCGCAGGCCAAGCCTTCGCCGCGTCGTCCTAGTGCCCTTCGCCATGTTCGGGTTTGCCATCTACGGCATGGTCTCGGCGTTTGGCAGCGGGCCACTGTCGGGGCCGGTCGCGCTGGCCTGGGCCGCATCAGCCATTGCGGCAACCGGGCTGATGCTGCAATTGCGCACACCCGCCGGAACAAGTTTTGACGCAGCGACCACCAGCTTTTGGGTGCCCGGAAGCAGCGTGCCGCTTTTGCTGATTCTTGGCATCTTCTTGACCAAATACATCGTCGGCATCGAGTTGGCGCTGAACCCGGCGCAGGCGCGCGACGCATCGTTTGTCTTGCCGGTGGGGCTGTTGTATGGCGCTTTCAACGGCATCTTCGTTGCAAGGGCAATGCGGCTGTTGCGGTTGGCCCGGCAGAGCGCGGATCTGGGTGAAACGACGCAGGCGGCCTGAACCATGACCGCAAAACGCTTCACCACCATGACGCTCTTCTCCGTGCTTGCCGTTGTCGCGCTGGCACTTGCCAGCCTCACCCTGGCCATCACTTTGGGAGGGCCAGCGCCGATCAACGCGCTGGACAGCGTCAATGCGCCGTTCAAAAATCTTGACTACAGCGCCCTGCCGCCGGTGCAGCGCTTCAGCGCGCGGGATGGCGCCCAATTGGCGTACCGCCGCTATGCAACTATTGCAGCGAGTGCAGTGCGAGCAGATGGCGACACGGCAAACGCCGCAAGCCCGGCGAACCGGCGTGTCGTACTGGTGCACGGATCGTCGGCTAGCAGCCGCTCGATGCACCCG
>JANNYX010000219.1:0-12748 GCA_031410295.1 Rhodoferax sp. | reverse complement strand
GCGATCTTACAGCGTGGGTCACCGACACCGCTGGACCACCACTTGGCGCCGTTGATCACGTAATGGTCGCCGTCCCGCTCGATTCTTGTGGCGATATTCGTCGCGTCACTCGACGCCACGTCCGGCTCGGTCATCAGGAAGGCCGAGCGGATCTCACCTGCCAACAGCGGCTCCAGCCACTGCTTTTTGTGCGCGTCGTTGCCATAGCGCGACAACACCTCCATGTTGCCGGTGTCAGGCGCCGAGCAGTTGAACACCTCGGAGGCGAACTTCACGCGGCCCATTTCTTCTGCGCAAATGGCGTACTCAAGGTTGGTCAAGCCCGCGCCCTGGTACGGGCTGTCTTCCGGCAAAGAATCCTTGGGCAGGAACAGGTTCCACAAACCTTCCGTTTTGGCGCGGACCTTGAGTTCTTCAACAATCGGCACGACTTGCCAGCGCTTTTCACCAAAGGCCTTCATTTGCGCTTCAAACACCGGCGCCGCCGGGTAAATGTGCGCGTCCATAAACGCCTTGACGCGGTCGCGCCAGTAGATTTGGGTGTCTGACAGTGTGAAATTCATGGCGTGTCCCGTCTTTGTGGTGCTGTCTGGAAAGTTGTCTCGAACCGCGCATGAGTTTACGACCGACCGGATCAAGGCAGCATAAAACTGCGCCTCGATCGCGACGCGGGTGTCGCTGTTGCGATAGTGGCATTGGCATGTCAGAAAACCCGGAGCCCGGAAATCTCATTCTGGACCTGACGGAATTTTTTACACTCGCGGCAGTGCCTAGCGGAATTGAATTCAATAAACCGTTGATTCAAATCACTTTAAATCTTGTGGCTCGTTTTATGCTTCGAGCCTGCTCATCGGTTGAATTGGTGGGGTGAACAGTCTGTTAGGTACCGGTCGCATAGGATTGAACAAGGGTATGACAATGAAAACGTGGTCCAACGAGTTCTCTGGCGAGTCGCGCATCGCCCTCAAACCAACACGGCATCGCGCCGTTTTTGCGCAGGCCCGTTGGGCCGCTATCTGCTGCGCCCTAGCGTTTGCACTGCCCGCAACAGCCACTCTGGTCACGCCCATTTCGGTGAGTTTGATTGCGCCGGGTGGTTTTACAAATGGCATTGATCCACCAGACACCACCCCCTTGTTGTTCAACCAAACCGTCAGTTACGGCGCGCCCATTACGCCAGCGGCTGGCGGTGCCATAGGCGGTTTCATGCTGGCTGATGAACAAGTCGCGCTCAATGGGGATTCGATCCGCATACGTGCCGCGCAGGGCAGCGAGTTGGGCGGCACCGGCTACCTCGGACTTGGCGGAGTACATGCGCGCTATGAACTCAGCGGTCTGGCCATCGCCGGCAGCACCATTACCGGTTTCACGCTGTACACCTTTGACGGTTATGGAACCTCGGGTTTCAGTGGGGCAGCCAGTGGCGTCGGTGTAACTTTCGTTGACACTGGCGATGCTGATACGGCGCCCGACCTGCTTGTTTTCAATCTGGACGACTTGCTTTTCGTCAATCGTGGAGGGGGCAGCTCCCTGAATTTCGCCGAGTTCCGCATTGACATTCTGTCCAGATTGGACAACCCGCCTCCGCCGCCCCCTCCTCCCCCGCCCAACGGCGTTCCGGAGCCGGGCACCCTCGCCCTCGCCGCTGCTGCCTTGTTTGCGCTGAGGTCCTCATTCAGGCGCCATGGTTCGCCAGGTCGATAGCGCTGGAACCCACCATGCCCGACCTGAACCTGGACGGTTTTGCCGCACTTCAAGGCCAGCGCTTTGAGCTGCGGGCGCAAAACGCGGTCGCCTTGACGGCCGAACTGGTAGAAGCGCGCAAATTACCTGCCGCACCCCACCAGGGGCGACAGCCATTTGCCTTGTTGTTCAAAGGCCCACCTTCTCCGGTGTTGCCACAAAACACCTACCAGGTGACCCACTCAGGCAGCGCCCAGCCGCTCGACATTTTTCTGGTGCCGGTGAGCGCCGACGCTTCGGGCGCGTGCTACGAAGCGGTGTTCAGCTAAAGCCCTCATTTTTGAAAGGATGACCCATGTCGGACCCCTTCCTTGGCCAAGTCAGCATCGTGGCATTCGACTTCGCGCCGCGGGGCTGGGCGCAGTGCAACGGCCAGTTGTTGCCGATCAACCAGAACCAGGCGCTGTTTGCGCTGCTGGGCACCCAATACGGCGGCGACGGGCGGGTCACCTTCGCCCTGCCGGATTTGAGAGGCCGTGCTGCCGTGCACCCGGGCGCACGGGCCGGGGTCACAACCTTTCAGGGCGAAACGGGCGGCGCGGAAAACGCGACGCTCTCCCTGGCCCAATTGCCCACGCACCGCCACAACCTGAACGTGGTGACTGAGTTTGCCAATGGCAACATGCCCGGCAATGCGCTGCCCGCTGCGCGCGCGCGCGGCGGGCTCGCGGTCTATGGCGCACCTGGCAGCGCGGACGCGAGCTTGAATCCGCTGGCGGTGTCGGCCGCCGGTTCCGGTCAAGCGCACAACAACATGCAACCTTTCGGCGTGCTGAACTTTTGCATCGCGCTACAGGGTATTTTCCCGTCCCGCAATTGAACACGGCAGCCTCGGAGACCAGACCATGTCACAACCCTATGTCGGCGAAATACGCATGTTTGGGGGCAATTTCGCGCCCCTAGGCTGGATGTTCTGTGATGGCTCCATATTGTCCATCTCGCAGAACGATGTGCTGTTCGCACTGATCGGCACCACTTATGGCGGTGACGGCCAACAAACCTTTGCCTTGCCAGACCTGCGTGGACGCGCTCCGGTGCACCAAGGAACCGGGCCTGGCGGTTCGACCCGGACAATCGGCGAGTTAGGCGGCACCGAGACAGTGACCTTGACGGCAACCCAAATGCCCCAACACACCCACACTCTCAAGGCCAGCAGCGGGCTTTCAACAGGCGCAGCTGGGGCGAACGGTGTGCTGGCGGCGACGTCGGTCAACATTTATGGCAGCGGGCCACCGACCACACCCATGGCAGCGCAAGCCATTTCGGCCCAGGGCGGCGCGCAGCCGCACGAGAACATGGCGCCGTACCTGGCTGTCAGTTACATCATTTCCCTGTTCGGGATCTTCCCGAGCCGGAATTAAGGGGCTCACCATGGCAGATCCATTCGTTGCTGAAATCCGCATGTTCGGCTTCAATTTCGCGCCAAGGGGCTGGGCCACCTGTGACGGCCAGATTCTTCCCCTCTCGCAAAACACCGCCTTGTTCTCACTGTTGGGAACCACTTACGGCGGTGACGGGCGCACCAGTTTTGCGCTGCCCAACCTGCAATCGGCGTTTGCCATCGGGCCGGGCCAGGGGCCGGGGCTCAGTCCCAGATTTCTGGGTGAATCTGGCGGTGTTGCGTCCGTCACGCTGCTTACTGCGGAGATTCCACCGCACACCCATGGCCTGCTGTCTACGGCCTCGCCAACCAGTGGCAGCCCCACGGGGACATCGCTGGCGCCAACGGCCAATGGCAGCTCGGCGTACCGTATTCCAGGCGCCATGGCGACCATGGCACCTGACGCCTTGCTCAGCTCGGGCGGGTCGCAGCCCCACGAAAACCGGCAGCCCTATCAGAGCCTGTTGTTTTGCATCGCCCTTCAAGGCGTGTTCCCGCCTCGAAGCTAGGTTGGCCCTCCA
The DNA here is from genome assembly GCA_031410295.1 of Rhodoferax sp. Taxonomy (GTDB): domain Bacteria; phylum Pseudomonadota; class Gammaproteobacteria; order Burkholderiales; family Burkholderiaceae_C; genus JANYCG01. The sequence goes on along the minus strand of JANNYX010000219.1, from coordinate 9,103 downwards.
TGTTTGCGCCATCTGTCTCCTTGCGTACCACGACGCTGGCTGACCGCGACTTCCTGTTGCGCGTTTACGCCTCGACTCGCGCGGCCGAACTGGCCCAGACGGGTTGGGATGCCACAGCTTGCGAATCCTTTGTGCAGATGCAGTTCAATGCCCAGTCAGGTCACTACCGGCAGCAGTGGCCCGCCTCTGTCCACTTCGTGATCGAGGCCCTGTTGAATGGCCTGACGCACCAGGTTGGGCGCTTGTGGCTTGACCATCGTGCCAGTGAAACCCATGTGCTGGATATTGCCTTGCTGCCCGAATGGTGCGGCTGCGGCATCGGTTCTGCCTGTTTTCGCCAACAGATGCGTGAAGCCTCGCACGCTGGCAAGGCCCTGACCATCCAGGTCGAGCAGGGCAATCCAGCGCGTCGGCTTTATGACCGGCTTGGTTTTGTGCCGGTGGGCGCCCAGCAAGGTCTGCACCAGTTGATGTCCTGGCGGGGACGTGCCAGAGCCCATTTACCCCTAGAGGAGGCGTGTTATGAACAAACGTGATTTTGTCCTGGGAGGTGCCACCACCCTGACCGCCAGTGTGGTGCTGTCGACACCTGCGAAAGCACAGCGGCGGAGCGCTGACGGACTTGGAAGCAGACTGTCGGGTCGGCTCGAACGGTTTCCTGATCTGGATGCCCGTCCCGATCTGGATGCGTGGCGTCGGTATGTCGGTCAGCGTTTTTTTCAACCCGCGCCAGGTGGGGCCAGAGAGGTGGTGCTTCTGCGCGTCGAGCAAGACAATGCTGCTGAACGGGGTGAGCAGTTTTCCTTGTTGTTCACCTCCGACACCAAAACGACACTTCTTAGCAACACGCAGCGACTGCGGCATGGTGCCACTGGCCAACAAATCGCGGTCTTTCTGCAACCAGCGGGCTCCCACGTGGACGGCACTGCGCTTTCCCGGGCCGAATTCAACCGCCTGACTTGACAAGGGCCCGGTGGTCAGCCGGGTTTGGGTTCCTTCAGGGCGCGATCCGACCTGCAGGCTGCCAGCGGGCGCGACGAGCGCGCGAGGATCCTGATCACTGAGCGGTCCTTTGCATCAGTCACAACCCTCAAACACGCGCAGCCGTAACCATAATTTCCATTCGTGCGCACCCAGCGGTAGGGCGCAAATCTGGGCCAGTCGCCTTCGGCCTGGTGGCCCCCCTGCACACCAATGGTCCATTCACCATCGCGGTCCGTGAGCCAGGCGTTCGCCGGCGTGGGGTTCTCGAACCAGCCACACCGAAGTTGCCCCGGCGCCGGCTGCGGCACGGCATTCGCGGCGCAACAGCACATCATCAACACGAGCGCCCTGAACAGCGCGCCTAACCGCAGTCTTGATCGCACGGAAAAGCGCCAATTCGTCCGCCAAATGCCGTTTCAACCCGTGGTGTGGCTGATGGACGCATAAAACTTTTTGGCATACATGGCGATGGCATCGTCACAGTCGTTGCCATTGATGATCCTTCGGGCGTTTTTCCAGTTTTCAGTGGTCGGGTTGAAAAAATCGGCAAACTTCTTGCCGGTGAAACTGCCATCTTCCATGCCCTTGAACATGATCTTCGCAGCAAGCTCCGGCTGCATCACCTGATCGGCAGCAGCGGCGTTTGCCGTCAGGTCCACGCCGAAAACCTTGCCCATTTTCGCGTAGTTGTTGCGCCAGGTCAGCTGCACATAACCGCGCCCATGGAAAACAATGCCATCACCCATCTGGGCATTCATTGAGCGGGCCAACGCTGCTCGCCTTGGCAAGGCGCTGCCGGGGTCATACATGCGAAAGAAGTAGTCTTTCCCGCCAAACTCGCGGATCGGCTGCATGGTGAACCCGGTCTCATGGTAGGCCGTGCCCAGCGCATAAGCCAACCATCGATCGTCCTTTTTGGCCAGGGTTTTCTCCCAAACGTCCAGGATGAAGGCCAGACCATCGACTTGCCCTTTGCTCAACTTTCCGGTGAACAAGGTTTGTCGACATTGATCGAAAAAGAACTTACGATTGATCGCCATGATGAATACCTCCCGGTTTGTAAGGTTTGCACAGTGAATCCAAATTTGGATTTTGTCAACTGGAACCTTTAGTGGATCGAACAAGAAAGGCCTGAATCATGGGAAATGCCACCATCGTTTTTGTTCACGGCCTGGGTGGAGACTCCACTACAACCTGGGGCCGTTTTGAAGAGTTGATTCAGGCTGACCCTGATCTGAAAGACTGTGAACCAGTCTGCTTCGGCTACCCGACGTCGCTGTTCCGATGGCCATTCTCCAAAAAATACCCCAAGATCCAGACACTGGCCGATGCGTTGCGCACGCAGCTTGACGTGCAATACGGCGATCGGCAAGACCTGATTCTGGTTTGCCACAGCCTGGGCGGCTTGATCGGCCGGCGTTATCTTGTCGACGAGGTCAAACGCAAGGCGAAACTTCGGGTCCGCGGCTTATTGCTTTATGCCGTGCCAAATGACGGAGCCGGCCTGGCTGGTGTTGCCGACCACGTGAGCTGGCGCCACAACCAGCTCAAACAACTGTGCCAGGACTCGGATTTGATCCGCGATCTGGACAGTGATTGGGCTACCAGTGAGATGGCCCAGCGCGTGAAGGTGCGCTACGTGGTGGGCGGCCAGGACCGTGTCGTCAATGAAAGAAGTGCCCGTTCGTCATGGGGAGAACCCAACGTTGACGTGATTGCGGACAGAGGGCATATCGAAATTGTCAAACCGCTGAGTGGCGGTGACCTGCCGTATCTGATCTTCAAGAAATTTGCCCTTTCCCTGACGGCGCCGTCGCCCGATCCGACCGAGACGGTGGCGCGTTACGCCACCCCGTTGGCGGCAAGGCACCCGATCAAGTCGCCGCCCAAAGGATCCTATCGCGTCATTGCATTCGACCTGGACGGGACCCTGCTAAGAGGTATTGACTTCTCCTGGACGGTGGTCTGGAAACACCTTGGCTTTCCGGAGGCTGTGTACAAAGGCGCCATGCGTGACTACCGCAAAGGCAAAACCACTTACCAGGAATGGTGTGAATTGGCCTGCTCGCATTTTCGCGACAAAGGATTGCGGCGCAGCGATTTTGCCAAGATTGTCGGCGGCGTTACCGTCACCAACAATCTCCAGGAAACCCTGGCCACCTTGAAGGCGTCAGGCTTCGTCCTGGCGCTCATCTCCGGCGGGATCGACACCTTCATCGAAGAAAAAATACCAAACGCGGCGGACATGTTCGACTACATCTGCATCAACCGCCTGCGCTACGACCAGCCCAGCGGACTGATCAGCGGCGTGGACGCCACACCGTTTGATTTCGAAGGCAAAACGGTGGCGCTTGAGGCGATCTGCAAACGACACGGCTGCACGTTGAAAGAGGCGGTTTTTGTTGGCGAAGGATTCAATGACGAAAGTGTCATTACCAAGGCCGGCCTGAGCATCGCCTACCCGCCGGGAGAAACGGCGATTGAAGCGGCATCGATATCGGTCAAGGAAGACGACCTGTCAAAAATCCTTGAGCATGTCCTGTGAGCAAACTTCCCGTTGACACGGGTCAAGTCGGCAGAAGGTAATTACGGGAAGCTACGACCTTTGCTCAAGTGTTGTCCGCCAACGCTGACTGCAGCGCCACGCTGCTTGTCAATGCGACACCCCGGCGGGCCATGTCAGCGAGAAAAACTTTGTGCTGGGTTTCGAAACCCGCCACTGGGCTCATGCAGTCGGTGAGCAGTAGGATTTTTTGCGGCTGGCCCGACGGCAGGTTTTCAACCAGATGCTCGGTTGTCGCCTTCACACAATGGCTGCTGGCCTCACCGGCGATGACGATCAGGTCAGCCTGGTCCAGCGATGCGATCAACGGCAAATTGAGTTGCGTCCCGGCGTCGAGCGGGTCGGGCACTTCGGCCTGCAGGGCGCTGTAGTGCTCGGTCCAGGGGTTGCTGCCTTTGCTGATTTTCTGCACCAGGCTCAGGTGGCTTTCTTCCCATTGGTTGTAAGCCGATTTGACGGCCGCGTGGATGTTGTGGCCCCAACTGCCGATTTCACAATGCACCGGCCAGACCATCAGGGTATAACGGCCACGCCGTTCGAGTTCATCCAGGTAAGCCAGCGCGCGCGGCAACATCGACGCGTCTTTGGGTCCAAAATCGCCCTGGCGAACCTGGGCAGATGTGATGGACGTGAACGGCGCGACTGCATCCCCGGCGCCGGTTTTCCAGAACGTCGGGTGCGCGATATCCAGGCGGTGGTGGGAATCCAGTGTCACCGTGATTCCGCTGATGCCACCTGCGCCCTGGCGAATCAGCCCAGCCAGCCGCAACATGTCGGCATGCGCCCCGGCGACAGGCAAAGCAGGCGCTGCCGGTCTTTTTGAAACTGGGTCGACCAGGCGCCAGTCGCCCGGCAAATCGCAAAAGTCGTTCTGCGGGTCGATGAGCAGAAGCTGGATGTTTCTTTTCACGCTGCTGTCCGTTGCGGTTGATTACTCCACCGTCACACTCTTGGCCAAGTTACGCGGTTTGTCGACGTCCGTCCCGCGGGCGCAGGCGGTGTGGTAGGCCAGCAATTGCAGGGGCACGACGTGCAGCAGCGGCGAGAGTTCACCGTAATGTTCCGGCATGCGGATGACGTGAATGCCCTCGTCGCTTTCAATCTTCGTGCCGGCGTCGGCCAGCACGTACAAGACGCCGCCGCGCGCACGTACCTCGTGCAGGTTGCTCTTCAGCTTTTCCAGCAAGACGTCATTCGGCGCCACGGTGACGACCGGCATTTCACTCGTCACCAGGGCCAGCGGGCCGTGTTTGAGTTCACCGGCGGGGTAGGCTTCGGCGTGGATGTAGCTGATCTCCTTGAGCTTCAAGGCGCCTTCCAGCGCAATCGGGTAATGCAGGCCACGGCCAAGGAACAGTGCGTTTTCCATTTTGGCGAAGTCTTCCGCCCAGGCGATGATTTGCGGCTCCAGCGCCAGCACGGCCGAGAGCGCCGCAGGCAAATGGCGCATGGCTTTGAGGTGGCGCTGTTCGTCCGCAGCACTCAGATGGCCGCGTGTTTTGGCCAGCGCCAGTGTCAGCAAAAACAGGCCCGCCAGTTGCGCCGTGAAAGCCTTGGTGGAGGCGACACCAATCTCGATGCCGGCGCGCGTGATGTACGAGAGTTTGCACTCGCGCACCATGGCGCTGGTGGCTACGTTGCAAATCGTCAGCGTGTGGGTCATGCCCAGCCCCTGCGCGTGGCGCAGCGCGGCCAGGGTGTCGGCGGTTTCGCCGGACTGGGTGATGGTGACGACCAAGGTCTTCGGGTTCGGCACCGAGTCGCGGTAACGGTATTCACTGGCCACCTCCACCTGGGTCGGGATTTTGGCGATGCTCTCGAGCCAATATTTGGACGTGCAGCCGCTGTAATAACTGGTGCCGCAGGCGAGGATCAGCACCGAATCGATTTGCCGGAACACGTCGGCGGCATTTTCTTTGCCGCTGCCGTCAAACAAGCCAGAAACAATGCCCTCCACGCCTTCAAGGGTGTCGCCAATGGCACGCGGCTGCTCGAAGATTTCCTTTTGCATGTAGTGGCGGTACGGCCCTAGCTCCGCCGCGCCGCTGTGCGCCAGCACGGTCTTCACAGGCCGCGCTGCGGGCGGCGCCGCCTTGTGGGATTTGTCAACCAACCAGTATTTGCCCAGTTGGACGTCGACCACGTCACCTTCGTCCAGGTAGACGATCTGGTCCGTCACGCCGGCCAGCGCCATCGCGTCTGACGCGAGGAAATGCTCACGCCCGTCTTTGCCCACGCCCAGAATCAACGGCGAACCGGCGCGTGCGCCGATCAGCCGCTGCGGCTCGTCTTTGCAAAACACGGCAATGGCGTAAGCGCCGTGCAGCTGTTTCACGGCCGCCTTCACCGCCTCAAAAATGTCGCCGTCGTAAATGCTGTCGATCAGGTGGGCGATGACTTCGGTGTCGGTCTGGCTGTGGAATTTGTAGCCCCGGCCTTTGAGCGCGGCGCGCAGTTCGTCGTGGTTTTCGATGATGCCGTTATGCACCAGGGCGATCCGGCCCGGCCGGTCGGTTTCAGCGTCAGCGCCTGGGCCGTGGCTGAAGTGCGGGTGCGCATTGTGCACTGCTGGTGCGCCGTGGGTGGCCCAGCGGGTATGCGCGATGCCCAGCAGGCCCTCCAGATGGGTCGCGGCCACCTGATCCATCAATTCGGCCACACGCGCGGTGCTGCGGGCGCGTTTGAGGCCACCCGCATGCACGGCCACGCCGCAGGAGTCATAACCGCGGTATTCAAGGCGCTGCAAACCTTGAACCAGAATTGGCACGATGTTGCGGGTGGAAACTGAACCGACAATGCCACACATAGAATCTCCTTGATTGAAGTGCGGCAACTTTAGTGCGGCAAGCTCAAAATAGGGTGTTGATTTTTTATTGTTTTTGGCATTTAATTTCAGCAATTCACAATTTAGACTGATTATTTCAATATGACTAAAAAATCAGAACAAACTTCCTCTCCAATAACGCTTGATACGACTGATTTGCAGATTCTTGACCACTTGCAACAAGATGCATCCATAACCAATCAAGCGCTCGCCGAACGCGTTTTTACATCGCCGCCGACCTGCCTGCGCCGCGTCAAGCGGCTCAAAGACGCCGGGCTGATCGAGCGGCAAATTGCTATTCTGAGTGGCGACAAATTGGCGCCGCTGTTGGGCCACGGACTGACAGCGATTGTGGAGATCACCCTGGACCGGCAAGACGCCACCAGCCTGGGTGCGTTCGAATCCCGCGTGGCGCCAGACACGGCCGTGCAGCAGTGTTACCGCGTCTCCCCTGGGCCGGATTTTGTCTTGCTGGTAGTAGCGCGCGACATGCCCGGCTACCTGGCCCTGGCCGACCGGCTGTTTACGTCTGACAACAACGTGCGCAACGTGAAAGCGTTCTTCAGCGTCAAACGCAGCAAGTTTGACGCGGCAGTACTTTTGGACGTTGCAAAATTTATTTCTTAATTATTGTTAGACTAAATATTACGCTATTTGGCCGTCAATAAATATGAATAGTACGCTATATAATAAATATTGATATAGATCATAATATTAATATTATTTATATTTATATTACATTTAAACGGCATTTTTAGGTCATGACGAAAGCAAAAAAAAGGCCTTCTTGGAAGCCTTTTTAATCGAAATGCGGGCCGACACCCGCATCCCTCTCTCAGCGTTCAGCCTTGGCGGGCCAAGCCAGTTGCCTTGCGCCGGCGCAGCGCGGCCAGGCCAACCAGCCCCAAGCCCAACAAGGCCACTGAACTTGGCTCTGGCACGCCATTGCCAGGCTCCAAGGCCTCGGTGGTGCGAATGCCAAAAGTAAAGCCGTGCCAGCTCTCCGGGCTGGGCGCCGTCCAGGAAAAGGTGCTGAAGGTGCCGGTAAACTGGATCGTGCCGTGGCCTTCTGTGCCCTGCAAAATATCGCCAAAAAGCTCCACCAGCGATGCCGAGTTGCCACCCCAGAAGCCCTGGCCTTGGCTCACGATCCTGAAGGGGGAGTCGAAGTCGTAGGTGATGCTGGTGCCGGGGGCGCCCAGGCTGACGATGGCCATGATCGGGTCTTTGATGGGCGCGCCCAAAGTGACGGTGTAAATCTGGTTTTGTCCGCCGCTCAGTTGCAACAGGTCAGTGCCGGGCGGTGCGTTGTCAACCTGGGCACTGATGTAGGGTCCGGACGGGATCCAGTAATTGGCGCCGCCAGCCGTTTGTGCACCATACAGATTGCCAGCCGAGCCGTCGGCGAAGGTAGCTGCGAAGTCGACCGACACCGTGGAGGCGTCAGGCAAGGTGATAAAGCCTGTGGCGGTACCGCCAGCGACGTTGGCCGAAGTCCAATCGACGTAGTAATAAACCACGGCCGACGCCGAATGGGCCACCACCAGGCAAGCCACGGCAAACGTCGTGCGGATGATTTGGGACAATTTACGAATCAACATGGCAAAACTCCCGGAAACTGCGAAAAATGAACCCCAAGCCGTCAAGATGCTTGGACAATTGACTTAAAGCAATTTATGGGCCACCATCGCAACTTATTGATTCACAAGAGTTTTATTCGCATCATCAGGGATTACCTGAGGAAATTGCAATAAAATGTAAATTTAATCGACATATCGTAACAATCACGGGATTTTAGGGCAATTCAACCCTGCGCGCTGGCTGGCGCGTCGGCGCCGACGGTTGCAATCACTCGCCGGTGCGTGATTTGGACGCTTCGAGCAGTCCGTCCAGTAATTGAATCGCTTTGCTCGCCGAATCCTGGATGGTCTTGAGATGGCCGCAGACCGGCGCCACCAGCGTTGCCGCGTGGTCTTCTTCGATGACCTGCACAAAAGCGACGATATGGCGAAGCGGCGCGCGCAAGTCGTGTGCGACGGCAAAACGCAAGCGCTCCAACGCCGACTTGGCGGCGACCAGTTCGAGTTGCATGGCTTCGATGTCTTGCACAGGCGCAATCGACGTGTTGCTCATTTTTTGGGCCGCGTCCAGCCTGAGATGACGGTTTGTTTGCCGCGCGCCACACTCAAGGCCGCCGGCGCCGTATCTTTGGTGATGATCGAACCGGCGCCCACGGTGCCGCCCGCGCCGATGCGCACCGGCGCCACCAAAACACAATTGCTGCCGACATGCACGTCGTCTTCGATCACGGTTTTGTGTTTGAAGGCGCCGTCGTAGTTGGCGGTGATGGAGCCGGCGCCGTAGTTGACGCGTTCCCCCACTTCCGAATCCCCCAGGTAGGCCAGATGGTTGGCTTTGGCCCCCTTGCCCATGGTGGAATTTTTCACCTCTACAAAGTTGCCGATGTGCACGCCTTCGCCCAAACGCGCACCGGGGCGCAAGCGCGCAAATGGGCCGATCAACGCATCTGCCCCGACCGTCACGCCGACTTTTTCACCGTCAATGTGTGTGAACGGGTGTATCACCGCACCGGCCGCGATGCGGGCGTTGGCGATCACGCAGTTGGCGCCGATCTTCACCCCTTCACCCAGTGACACCACGCCTTCAAAAATGCAGTTGACGTCGATGGCGACGTCTTGAGCGCAGGTCAGCGTGCCGCGCACATCAAACCG
>JANNYX010000218.1:0-3363 GCA_031410295.1 Rhodoferax sp. | reverse complement strand
TTTTTAATGTCGCCCCCAACATCTGCCCCAGTCACACTTGAGTGCAACCGCCAGGACGCCCTGGCTACTCGAACCCGGCTGTGGCGCGTGGTTCGGCGGCCGCAGCACCGCTGAGCAACTCAACCAGGCTTGTCGCCGCATTCAAATTCGCAGTTTGCGTGCACACGGCTGCGGTATAAACCGTCGCCAGTTCAAACTCACGCGGCAAATTGGCGACCAGGCGGATATTCGGCGTGTAGAGAATTTCCGTCACTTGCGTGCAGCCGATCAGACTGGGCTCGGTGCAGTTTGACATTTCCCGCATGGCGGTGGCGCCGTTTGGATACGGGCGCAAGCGGCTGGCGACCTCAGCGTCGATGCCCAACTGCTGCAACACCTTGAAGAAATGGATGCCCGCAGTGGCCTTCACCGGGTCCGGGAAATAGATGCCGCTGGCCGCCATCAAAGCAGCCTTCAGCGACGCAGGCGTGCCGACTTCGGGCGAAGGCTCGGTCACCTTCACGGCGATGCCGGTTTTCACGACACCCAGTGGCCGCGCACTGCCGGGCACCACGTGGCTGCCCAAGGCGAGCTGGTCGATCAACGCTGCCGTGAGAATGACCACGTCGCAAGACGCCCCGGCCAGCAGCTTGTCTTTCATGAGCCCCACGGCGCCAAAGTCGCCTTGAATATCCAAGCTGCAACGCGCCTGAAATTCCGCGCGCAATGCATTGACAAGACCTTGCGCCGCGCCGCCGCTCAGAAGATTTAGCCGCGCCAAGTTTGCAGTGGTCAAATCAATCTGCTTTGATGCCAGCCGTCTTGATGACTTTCGCCCATTTCTCGATATCGTCCTTGATGTATTTGTCAAACGCCTCAGCCGTCAGCACGATCGGCGCTGCGCCCTGCTTGCCCCAGGCGGCCTTGACCTCCGCGCTGCCGGTGACCTTGGTCACGGCCTCGTTCAGGCGATCGACCACCGCCTTGGGTGTGCCTTTGGGCGCCATCAGGCCCAGCCAGATGGTGGCGTCGTATCCTGGCAAGCCCGCCTCGCTCAAGGTCGGCACATCAGGCAGCACGCTGGAGCGTTGCGCGCCGCTGGTGGCGATGGCCTTGACCTTGCCCGCCTTGACCTGTTCGGTCATGGTTGTCACGGCGTCAAACATCATGTCAACCTGGCCGCCGATCACGTCGGTGCGCGCGCCGCTGCTGCCGCGGTAGGGAATGTGCACGAGGTAAATGCCGCCCATGCTTTTGAACAGTTCGCCGGCCATGTGATAAGGCGTGCCGGGGCCGCTGGAGGCGTAATTCAACTTGCCCGGCGACCCTTTGGCCAGGGCCATCACTTCCTTCAAGTTGTTGGCTTTCACCGAAGGGTGCGCAACCAGCACCAGGTCTGACGAATTGACGGGAGCGACGCCGACAAAATCCCGCGTGAGGTTAAAGGGTTTGTTGGCGATCAAGGTCTCATTCACCGTGTGGGTGTTGGACATCATCAGGAGCGTGTAACCGTCGGGCGCTGCCTTGGCGGCCACATCGGTGCCGATCACCGAGCCGCCGCCGGGGCGGTTTTCCACGACAAAACTCTGGCCCAGCGATTCGCTCAACTTCAGGCCAATGAAGCGCGCGAAGTTGTCCGCCGGGCCGCCTGCCGCGAAAGGCACGATGATTTTGACCGGGCGCGAAGGGTAGGTTTGCGCGACGGCGGCGGCACAGACGGCAGCCAGCAGAATGCCCCAAAGAGTTGATTTGAGTTGTTTAGTTTTCATGGATTTCTCTTGGTAATTCATTGAGCCATAGATGTCGTCAGAAATTCAATTTTCGGGATGCAGTGCAAGACGCAAAACGCAGACATGCACTTGCATGGCGAGGATTTGCAACGCAGCAATGCGCCCGTACATTGGATTTATGGCGACATCTATTGCAGTTTGCCGATGCGTTGCACCACGCCCGCCATGCGTTTGGCATCGGCCTGGACATAAAGTTCAAACTCCGGCGCATCGAGGTATTGCACCGGGCTGCCGGCGTTCTGGATGATCTCCCTCACCTTGACATCGTTCGCCGCGAATTTGGCCGCCGCGCGCAGGCGCTGGGCGATGGGCTCGGGCGTGTTTGAAGGAATGAACAAGCCGGACCACTGCGCGTATTCGGCGTTTTGACCCGAGTCCTTCAAACTTGGCACATCCGGCATCGACGCCAGCGGGCCGCTGCCCCAATGCCCCAACACCCGCAGCTTGCCGGCCTTGAGGTGTTGCAACACGGTGGCCGGCCCGGTAGAGACGGCGTCAATCTGCCCGCCCAGCAGGGCCACGATGGCCGGGCCGGCGCCGGTAAACGGGATGTGGGTCATCTTCAAGCCAGCGCTGGCGGCGAGAATTTCCATCGGCACGTGCATGGTGCCGTAGTTGCCACTGGAGCCGTAATTCACCACGCCTGGGCGTTTGCCGACATCGTCGACAAAATCCTTCACGGTTTTCCAGGGCGCGTCGGCGCGCACGGCCAGCACCGTCGGGTCGGCGGTGTAGCGTGCAATCGCCCGCAGGTCACCCAGGGCGAACAGCGGCGCGCGGCCCATCAACGCGTCGGCTTCCGGGATCACGGTAAGTGACGACAGGGCCATCAACACGGTATAACCGTCGGGTCTGGCCTTGGCGACAAACCCCATGCCAATGCCACCACCGGCACCGGCCTTGTTTTCGATCACCACCGGCTGGCCCAGGTCGCGCGACATGGCCTCTGCCACGGGCCTGGCCACCAGATCGGCCAAGCCGCCCGGTGGAAAAGGCACGACCATGGTCAAAGCTTTATTCGGGAATGGGGTCTGGGCGAAGGTGATTCCAGGCAACAGGCCACCGGCGCAAAGCGCCAAACCGGCCTGCAAGAGTGTTCTGCGTTTCATTTCCTCTCCTAAAGTGCCCTGTTAATCGTATTCGTCGGGTGCGGAAATTCAAATCCCGCGATGCCGGTCAAGGCGCAAACCTGGGCAGCAAAATAAACGCGTCCCGGGTTTGATGGCATCAAACTGTCAAGGGAGGTTCCTGCATGGCCTCGATCTGGTCTTCGAGCATTTGCACCTGGCCCTGCCAATAGTCACTGCTGCCAAACCAGGGGAAGTTAATCGGGAAAGTCGGGTCGGCCCAGCGCCGTGCCAGCCAGGCGCTGTAATGAATGAGTCTGAGGGTGCGCAATGGTTCGATCAACGCCAGCTCGCGCCGGTCGAATTCTCGGAATTGCTCGTAGCCGTCGACCAATGCGCCAAGCTGACGCGTGCGCTGGGCGCGGTCGCCACTTTGCAGCATCCACAGGTCTTGCACCGCCGGGCCAGTGCGGGTGTCATCGAGGTCGACAAAGTGCGGGCCAGGCCCGGCGCTGGCCGGCGCGTCT
>JANNYX010000217.1:0-2051 GCA_031410295.1 Rhodoferax sp. | reverse complement strand
CGGCGGCGGAAAAGCAGGCGCGCATCGATTCAGGCCGCGACGTGATCGTCGGCGTGAACAAATACAAACTCAAAACCGAAGACGCGATAGAAACCCGAGACATTGACAACGTGGCGGTGCGCGACGGCCAGATCGCCCGATTAAAAACAATCAAGAATAATAGGCTTGAGGCCGACGTAATACAAGCATTGTCTGCTATAACTAATGCAGCGGCATCGAATTCCGGCAACCTGCTTGATTTGACCGTCAAGGCCATGCGCGTGCGAGCCACGGTCGGTGAAATCAGTGACGCGCTAGAAAAATCTTTCGGCCGCCACCGCGCCGACACCCACAAAGTCACCGGCGTCTATGCCGCCGCTTACGATGCCGATGCAAGTCACGGAGAAACCATGGCGTACTGGAACGCGCTCAAAGCCGACATCGCCAAATTCGCCGAGGAACAGGGCCGCCGCCCGCGTGTGATGATCAGCAAACTCGGACAGGACGGCCACGACCGCGGCGCCAAAGTGGTGGCCACCGCGTTTGCCGATCTGGGCTTTGATGTCGACATCGGCCCGCTGTTCCAGACGCCCGAAGAATGCGCCCGCCAGGCGATTGAAAACGACGTGCACGCGGTCGGTGTCTCTACCCTGGCAGCCGGCCACAAGACCCTGGTGCCCGCAATTATCGAAGAGCTGAAAAAGCAGGGCGCGAACGACATCATCGTGTTCGTGGGCGGTGTCGTGCCGCGGCAGGATTACGACTTTTTGTACGCGGCCGGGGTGAAGGGCATTTACGGGCCGGGAACGCCGATTCCGGTGAGCGCGAAAGATGTGTTGAAACACATTCAGGAGGCGGTGGCTTGACGACGTTTGATTTGATATATATCATTGGTACATATCGCATCATCCGCGCCAAATTTACCTCAAGGAGGTCACATGAATTCCGCCGTTTTAGATACCGCTAAAGTCTTCATGACGGGCCGCAGCCAGGCTGTGCGCTTGCCAAAAGAATATCGGTTTGATACTGATGAAGTCACCATTGAACGTCAAGGCGACGCCGTGATCTTGCGGCCCAAACTGACCAAAGAACAGTGGTGGGCTCGGATGGAGGCCGTCTTGGATCGCTTTGAGGGCATGCCTTTTGAGATTGACCGTGACCATTCGGGTCTGCGCAGCCCCGTTAAATTCGAATGAAGGCAGATGATCCTCCTTGATACCAATATTTGCGCCTATTTCGTCAGCCGTCGATTTCCCTCGGTGACCCAACGCTTCCAGCAGAGCGATCCGCAGGATTTGTGCATCTCTTCCATCGTCGCCGCTGAATTGGCCTATGGAGTTGCGAACAGCACGCGGATTGAGTCCAATCGCTTGGCATTGAAAGACTTCCTGTCCTTGGTTCGTGTCATCCCCTGGGACGAGCGAGCGATTTGGCTTTATGCAGAGCAAAAGACCAAGCTCTGGCGCAGTGGCACAAAAATTGGCGAGCTGGATTTGCTGTTGGGTTGCCAAGCTTTGGCTTTGGATGCTGTGTTCGTCACCAACAACACCCGTGAATTCGAGCGCGTCGAAGGCCTCAAGCTGGAGAACTGGGCCGCGTGAATTCCGCTGACATCACGCAAGCCGAAGGCACGGCCCAACGCCGCGCCATCGCCAAAGCCATCACCTTGCTGGAGTCGACGCGGGCTGACCACAGAGCCGAGGCGGATGACCTGCTGACCGCATTGTTGCCTTACACCGGCAAGTCGTTCCGTCTGGGTATCAGCGGCGTGCCGGGTGTGGGCAAATCCACTTTCATCGAGGTTTTGGGGCTGCACCTGATCGGGCTGGGCCATCGTGTCGCCGTGCTGACGGTGGACCCTTCCTCCACCGTATCGGGAGGCTCGATTCTGGGCGACAAAACCCGCATGGAGAAACTCTCGGTCCACGAGCGCGCGTACATCCGCCCCAGCCCCAGCAGCGGCACGCTGGGCGGCGTCGCCGAAAAAACGCGTGAAGCGATGCTGGTTTGCGAAGCGGCGGGGTATGACATCGTGATCGTTGAAACCGTGGGCGTGGGCCAGTCCGAAACGG
>JANNYX010000216.1:0-9772 GCA_031410295.1 Rhodoferax sp. | reverse complement strand
GTCGGGAAATTTGGCCCCCACACTCCCCACTTCGTGTGGTTCGCTGCCCCCCGAGGGGGCTAATTTCCCTAGGGGCGGCCCGTCGGGAAATTTGGCCCCCACGCTGCCTCACTTCGTGCCGTCGCGGCCCCCAGAGCGGGCTGATTTCCCTGTTCGTCCTCTTCTAGTGCTGTTCCACGGTCTCGAAGGCTCCTCCAGCAGCCATTACAGCCAAGCCTTCGCTGAATTCGCCAGCGATCGCGGCATGGCCTTTTGTGTGCCGCATTTTCGCGGTTGTAGCGGCGAGCTGAACCTGGCGCCAAGGGCTTACCACTCGGGCGACTATGAAGAAGTCGACTGGATTTTGAAACGTCTGCGCCTGCAGCACACTGGCCCCATCGTCGCCGTCGGCGTGTCACTTGGCGGCAACGCGCTTTTGCGCTGGGCCGAAGAAGCCGGCGAGGACGCCTCAAAAATTGTGACCTCGATTGCGAGTGTGTGCTCACCTGTTGATTTGACGGCGAGCGGCATGGCGATTGGCCGGGGCTTCAACCGCCTGGTGTACACGCGCATGTTCATCAACTCGATGAAACCCAAGGCGATGCAAAAACTGGCGCAACACCCAGGCCTGTTTGATGGCGACGCACTGGCCCGCGCCAGCGACCTCTATGCGTTTGACAACATTTTCACCGCGCCCCTGCATGGTTTCAAGAACACCGACGACTATTGGGCGCGCGGCTCGGCCAAGCCGCATCTGCACCACATTCGCGTGCCCGCGCTGGTGGTGAATGCCTTGAACGACCCCTTCATCCCGTCGGCCAGCCTGCCCCGGCAACACGCGGTGGGCAGCCATGTGACGCTGTGGCAGCCGGACCAGGGTGGCCACGTCGGTTTTCCCAAAGGGCGCTTTCCGGCGCACGTCCAGGCCCTGCCCGAGCTGGTCGGCAACTGGCTGCTTGGGCAATGACACCGGCAGGCTGAACCCTGTATAAAGCACCCATGGATCCGATCGTCATCCAGGCCCTGGCCAAATGGCCCAATGTGCCGCACTGTTACGGCTGGCTCGGGCTGGACGCGCGCGGCAACTGGTACATGCGCGACGACCGGGCGCAAGCCGCGGGGCCGTTTTCGCCCGCCGCGGGTGGCAATTTGCACAGCAAAGGCTCGCTGCTCAAACACGAAAAACTGATCGACTTCATAGAGCGCAACTACGCCTGCGATGACGCTGGCCAATGGTTCTTCCAGAACGGGCCGCAACGTGTTTACGTTGAGCTGGAGGCAGCGCCCTGGGTCTGGCGGCTGGCCGTTGCGGACAACGGCGACATCGCTGTGGCGGCCCACGACGGTCGGCCTGCTGTGGTTTTGGGCTGTGTGCTGGATGAGCTGGGCCGCGTCTACCTGAACACCAATATCGGTTTTGGCCTGGTCTACACCCAGGACGTGGCCGTTGCCGCCACCGCGGTGGAGCGCGGCCAATGGCAGCCTGAAACGATGAATTTGACCGAAATTCCCGTATTTTTTAAATTTGAACTTAGTCCAAGCTCTAAAAATATTCAAAATTCTCGAAAAGAATAGCAAAATAATATAGCGAACTATGCAATAGATTAGACGGCCTATTCCCAAAATCGATGGGCGCAAAAAAAGCCGGAGTTACCCAGATTTTTATTTTATCTCCGGCGATTTCTATGTCAGCAATTTCGCTTTATTTGCTGGCCTGGGCTTCCGATGCGGCAGCTGCCGGTGCGGCAGCTTTGGGTTCGTCAAACTTGCCGCCGCTGGTGTTGGCCATGTAAACCACCGCACGGGCGATTTCCAGGTCTTCAAAGTCGCCGCCGGCCTGCGCCGCCATGGCGCCTTTGCCCTTGAGGGCGGACGTCAACAAGGCCTGGAAACCCGTCGCCAGACGCGGCGCCCACAAGGCGGCGTCGCCCATCTTGGGCGCCCCGGCCACACCCGCCGTGTGGCACGTTGTGCACTGCGCATCAAACACTGCCTTGCCGTTTTTGAGTTCGCGGTTGGCATCGCGAATTTCGACACTGCCCACTTTCTGCAGACGCTCGGCGATGGTTTTTTCCATGTTGACCGTGCCCTCGGCCGGCTTGGCGCCGGAAACAACGTAATACACCAGGCCGATGATGATCAACACCGGCGCCACAAATGAGAAGAAAACGGCAATCAGCAGTTGTTTGGGGTTCTTGATCGGGCCGCTGTGTTCCTCGTCATGCACTGCTGCGTGGGCTTGGTCGCTCATGGTTTCCTCAAAAAAGGTCGGTCGTCTTGCGGTAGGTTCGAAATCAACCGGCGATTATAACGGGCGCACCTGTGAAAACCCCTACAATTCAAGCCTTCCCAAAACGCGGCTGTAGCTCAGTGGATAGAGTATTGGCCTCCGAAGCCAAGGGTCGTGGGTTCGATCCCCGCCAGCCGCACCAGTGCCGCAGTCCCGCTCAGGGACCGAAGGCGATTCCGCTCACTCCTGCCGCAACAATCCCAGCCGTGCCAGCGTCAGTTTTTCGGCTTCCACGGTGCGCCGCGCAAAGGCTTCGTAGTCGGCGGAGCTCATCGGCAGGATCGGCAGGATCGGCAACATGAAACGCTCGAACGCGGCTTTCACGCTAGCCTCGCCCAAGGCGTTTTGGAAGGCGTCATGCAACAGCTTGACCACTGCAGGTTCGGTGCCGCGGTTCACGCCGATGCCAAAGGGTGACTCGTTGACGATGTCGACGCCGGCCTCGCGCAGGGTGGGAACCTCGGGAAAAGCCGCCGCGCGTTTGGCGCCCATGGTGGCCAGCACCCGCAATTTACCGGCCTGCACATGGGGCACAAACTCGGTGGTGCCGCTCATCATGGAAATCTGGCCGCCCAGGAGCGCCAGCAATGCCTCGGTGGAGCCTTTGTAGGGCACTGCCGTGAGCTTCACGCCGGTTTTTTGCGCCAGCTCTTCCACTGCCAGATGCGGCGTGGAGCCGATGCCAGCGTGGCCGTACGTCACCTCGCCGGGGTGTTTTCTGGCGTGTTCGATCAGTTCACCCAAGGTCTTGTACGGGGTGCTCGAGGGTACCGCCAGGCCAAATACAAAACCACCCAGGCCCGCCACATAGGCAATGTCGCGCAAGGGGTCGAACTGCACCTTCTGCATCAGTGCAATGCGAAACACCCCGAGCGGCAGCAGCGCGATGGTGTAGCCGTCAGGCCGCGCAGAGGCCAAGGCCAGCGCACCCTGGGCGCCACCGGCGCCGGCCTTGTTTTCCACCGTCACGGGCACCCCCAGTTTGCGCGAAACTGAATCGGCCAGGGCGCGGCAGACCGCGTCGGTGGAGCCGCCCGGCACCGAGGGCGCGATCAGGGTGATGGCGCGGCTGGGAAAGGTTTGCGCTTGGGCCTGCGCCTGGACGACAGTGCATGGCAGGACGCCCACGGCCGCCAGGGTGGTGACAAATGTGCGTCGCTTCACGGTTCGGTTTTCCTTTGCGCTTTTTCCTGTTCGGCCCGCGCCCGCACCACGGATTTCGCTTCAGCCCAGTCGTCAGAAGTCAGTTTGCCCAAGGCCGCAAAGGTGCTGGGCGCTGCCAGGTGGTGGCCGCCATCGATGGCGATGTTCTGGCCAGTGAGGTAGTCGCAACTATCCGCCTGCAAAAAGGTCAGCAGGTTGCACAACTCAAGCATGCGGCCAAAGCGCTGCATCGGGACTTCATCTTTTGACGCAGCGCCGACGTTGGCTTTGGGGATAGGCGCGAGTTTTTCCCAGGCGCTTTCTGTGGGGAAGGGCCCCGGCGCCACGGCGTTGACGCGGATGTTGTGCCGGCCCCATTCGACGGCGAGCGACATCGTCATCGCGTGCACCGCCGTCTTCGCCATCGCCGAGGGCAACACATAGGCCGAACCGGTCCAGACCCAGGTCACCAGCATGCTGACCACCGAACCGGGCAGGCCATCGCGGATCCAGCGTTTGCCGCAGGCCAGTGTGGAAAACAGCGCGCCATCCATCACCGTTGATCGCACCGCGGCAAAACCGCGCGGGCTGATGTCGACCGAGGGTGAAATGAAATTGGCGGCGGCATTGTTGACCAGGCCGGTCAGCGGCCCGCCTTGCCAAATGCGCTCGACCATGGCCTCGATCTGCTCGGCTTCGCGCACGTCGCACAGGTGGTATTCGGCGCTGCCGCCGTGTTGCGCCGCCGCCTGCAATTCAGCCACGGCCGCCTGCAACACGCCCTCGCGGCGCCCACAGATGTGCACCGATGCGCCTTGCGTCACGAACTGGCGCGCCAACTCCTTGCCCAGGCCCGTGCCACCCCCCGTGATCAGGATGCGTTTGCCCGCGAGCACGTCGGCGCGGAAGGTCGAGGGGGTCATACCGGGTTCACTCCCGCAACACCGTTCAGGGCGTCTTTGCGCGGCTTGAGGTTGGCAAACAACTGCCGTCCAATGATGTGTTTCATGATCTCAATGGAACCCCCGGCGATCTTGACGATGCGCGCGTCGGCGTAAGCGCGGGCAATCGGGTATTCCCACATATAGCCCCAGCCGCCAAAGAGCTGCAGGCATTCGTCGACGACTTTGCAATGCATGTTGGAGAGCCACATCTCGGCCATGGCGGCGTCCACCGCGTCAAGCTCGCCCTTCATGAAAAGGGCGATGCATTTGTCGACAAACTGGCGCCCCACCACGGCTTCGGTGTGCAACTCGGCCATCTTGAACTGGGTGTTCTGGAAATCGGCGATGGTTTTGCCAAAGGCCTTGCGTTGCGCCGTGTAGTCGATGGTGTAGGCGATCACAGTCTCGGCCACGGTGGCAGAACGAATCGCCTGCGCCAGGCGCTCCTGCGCGAGTTTGGTCATCATCAGCTCGAAACCTTTGCCTTCCTCCCCGAGCATGGCGCTGGCCGGCACGCGAATATCGTCAAAAAAACATCTCTGAGGTGTCCTGCGCCTTCATGCCGAGTTTGTGCAGGTTCTTGCCGCGCCTGAAACCCGGCAGGCGGGTGTCGAGCAAAAACAGCGTGACACCTTTCGCACCGGCGGCGCTGTCGGTTTTGGTGGCCAGCACAATCACGTCGCACAACTGGCCGTTGGAGATGAAAACCTTCTGCCCGGAGATGATGAAATCGTCGCCATCACTGCCCTTGACGCGGGTGGCCTTGGTGCGGATCGCCTTCAGGTCCAAGCCAGCGTGGGGTTCGGTCATGGCCAGTGAACCAATCGCCTCGCCCGTGACCATCTTGGGCAACCAGTGCTGTTTCTGCGCCTCACTGCCAAAACTGGCGATGTACGTGGCCACCAGGTTGCAGTGGATCATGAAACCCGGGCCGCTAAAGCCTGAACGCGCCATCTCTTCAAACACCACGACATCAAACAGATAGTCCGCGCCAATACCGCCGTACACCTCGGGCACGGTGCAACACAACATGCCTGCCGCCCCGGCCTTTTGCCACAAGGCGCGCGGCCAGCGGATGCTGGATGCCCTGGTTCTGGCCGATGGGGCGGTCAAACACCACGCGTTCACGGGCATACTTCGCGGCGCGGCGCAAGGCGTCCTGGCCCATGCCAATCGCTTCCGCGGCGACCAGCAGGCGCTCCGGGTTCAGGCTGTGCAGGATGTAGCCAAAGCCCTTGCCTTCTTCGCCGACGCGGTCTGTGTCGGGAATGAACAGGCCGTCGATAAAAATCGCGTTGGAGTCCACCGCCTTGCGGCCCATCTTGGGGATGCGGTGCACGTCAATCTTGCTGCGGTCCAGGTCGGTGTAAAAAATGGTGATGCCGTCGGTGGGCCGTTGGCAGTCTTCCAGTTTGGTGGTGCGTGTGAGCAACATGATCTTGTTGGCCACCTGCGCGGTCGAAGTCCACACCTTCTGGCCTTTCACCAGGTAACCGCCCTCGACTTTTTGCGCGAAGGTTTTGATGGCGGTGGTGTTCAGGCCGGCGTCGGGCTCGGTGAACCCAAAGCAGCATTGGTCCTTGCCCTGCACCAGATTCGGCAGCCAGCGCTGGCGTTGTTCTGGGGTGCCAAACACCACAATCGGGTGTGGCCCAAACAGGTGATGTGCACCGTGGAGGCCGCCACCATGCCACCGCCGTGGCTCGCCACCTCGTGCATCATGATTGATGCTTCGGTGACGCCCAGGCCTGCGCCGCCATATTCGGCAGGCAGGGTGATGCCCAGCCAGCCCGCCTTTGCCATCGCCCGGTGAAACTCGTGCGGGAATTGGCCATCGTCATCGCGCGCCAGCCAGTAGCTGTCGTCAAACTTGCGCACCACGGCGCTCACACCTTCGCGGATGTCGCGGTGGTCGTCGCTGATGGAGAAGTCCATGCTGCCTTCTGCGGGGTGCCGTTCAGACGACCGACGCCAGGGTGCGCCGCGCCTGGATCAGGTGCGGCATGTCCACCATGGCGCCATCGATGCTCAAGGCACCCGCGTCGGGCGCGGCGGCAAAGGCGTCGACGATGCGTTGCGCGTGGGCCAAATCTGCCGCCGACGGTGAATAGGCTTCGTTGAGGATGGCGACCTGGTCCGGGTGGATCGCCATGCGCCCCTTGAAGCCGCGCCGGCGCGATGCGCCACAGGCGGCCTTCAATCCCGCCGCATCGCGAAAATCGACATGCACGGTGTCAATGGCCGGCACGTCAGCGGCGGCAGCGGCGCACAGGCACAGAGACGCGGCCAGGTCATACAGGGGCGAATACTGGCCGTTTTCATCACGGTTTGAAATGGCCCCAATGGCGGTCGACAAATCTTCTGCGCCCCAGGTGACCGCGGCCAGCCGCGCAATGGGCGCCAGCGCGGAGAAGCTGCTCATGTTCAACATGGCCTGCGCAGTTTCAGTAGCCACCGGCAGGATGGCGGTGCTGCCGACCGCAATGCCTGCGCGGGTTTCGAGCGCGTCCAGGCAATGGCCCAGGCGAACCAGATCCGCGGCACTGTTCAGTTTGGGCAGCATGATGCCCGCCAGGCCGGGTACGACCACGGCAGCCAGATCGCCCATCGACAAGCCGGAGTCGAACGGGTTGATGCGCACGTAAAGCCGGGTTGCCAAGCTGCCCGCGTTGGCGGTGATGAAGGCAGCCGCGGTCTGGCGCGCTCCCGCCTTGCGGCTTGGGGCAACGGCGTCTTCCAGATCCAGAATCAGCACGTCAGCCGGGCTGCCCAAGCCCTTGGCCAGTTTGCGTTCACTGTCGGCGGGTACAAACAGCAATGACCGCAAAGTCATAAGGCCCCCACGCTCCACCGCTTCGCGGGTCGCGGCCCCGCGCAGCAATCCTGCGCTTCGCTTGAAATGGGGCTAATTTCTCTTGGGGCGGCCCGTCGAAAAATCACGATGGCTTCCTCAACATCAAGGCTTGCCGCGTACAGGTGCAAACCTCTTCGCCGCGCTGGTTGAGGCCCTGGTGCAAAAAGGTGACGATGCCGGCATTGGGCCGCGATTTGCTGGCGCGCAGCTCCTTGACCGTGGTCCGTGAGCGCAGGGTGTCGCCGGCAAACACCGGCGCCGGGAAACGCACATCGGTCATGCCCAGGTTGGCGATGGTGGTGCCCAGCGTGGTCTCCTGCACCGAGAGGCCAATCACCAACCCAAGCGTGAAAATGCTGTTGACGATGGGTTTGCCAAACTCGGTGCCCTTGCAGTATTCGGCGTCGATGTGCAGCGCCGCCGGATTGCAGGTGGCGTTGCTGAACCACATGTTGTCGCTCTCCAGCACCGTGCGGCGGATTTCATGCTCGAAGGATTGCCCCACACTGAACTGTTCAAACCAGAGTCCGGCCATCGTCGATTCCTATTGTGTTGAAAGCGTATGGTGGTGCATTGTACACATGTGTATTATATTAGCAGCCATGAACCCTATCAGCAACCCGTCCGTCAACCGCCAGGTTCTTCTCAAGAGCCGCCCTTCTGCCATACCGCAGGCGGACAACTTTGAAATCGTCGAATCAAGGGTGCCCGAGCCGGGGCCGGGCCAGGTGCTGGTGCGCAACCTTTACCTGTCGGTCGAACCGGCCATGCGCGGCTGGGTCAGCGCGGCAGCGAACTACTCGGAGCCGGTCGCCATCGGTGCGGTGATGCGCTCTTTTGCAGCGGGCCGAATCGTTGCATCGAATGACCCGGCATGGCCGGTTGGCACTCTGGTGACCGGTTTGTTTGGCTGGCAGGATTACGCGCTGGTCGAACCCAAAACCATTCAGCGTCGCGTTGACGAAACCGACCTGCCGCTCTCCACCGCCCTGGGCGTTCTGGGCATGAACGGCCTGACGGCTCACTACGGGCTGCTGCAAATTGGCCAACCAAAACCGGGCGAGACCGTGGTGGTCTCAACCGCTGCGGGGTCGGTGGGCTCGTGTGTCGGCCAAATTGCAAAGCTTCGCGGTTGCCTGACCGTCGGCATCACGGGCGGGGAAACCAAACGCAGGCTGTGCCTTGAGCGATTTGGTTTTGATGCGGCAGTGGACTACAAATCTGGCGATTTCCCCGCGCAACTGGCGGCGGCCTGCCAAGGCGGCGTCGACGTGTATTTCGACAACACGGCTGGCCCCATCAGCGACGCCGTGATGGCGCACCTGAACCCTGGCGCCCGCATTGTGATTTGCGGTACCGCCTCGGTGGCGAGCTGGGAGCCGTTTCCTTCAGGCCCGCGGGTGGAGCGGCACCTGCTGGTCAAACGCGCGCGCATGCAGGGTTTTGTGATTTTCGACCACGCCGACCATTTTGATGCGGCGCGGCGCGACCTGGTTCAATGGCTGCGTTCTGGCCAGCTTCAGTATGTCGAAGAAGTTCTTGAAGGGATCCACCACGCGCCCGACGCCATCGCCGGTTTGTACCGGGGCGAGAACCTGGGCAAACGCCTGATCAGTTTGGCCGCGGATGTGTAGGTCGCTTGAGGTCGCCTAAGGTCGCCTGAGCGTGCCCAAGTTCAGCCAAAGGTGGAGGAACCGCCCCGTGGGCAGTTTCTCAAAACTTTATTGATCAAAACCGCATTAGGCCGTCGAATATATTCAGTAGTTTGCTATGTATTATATAGCATCCGACAACTTCCAGTTGATCGGTCCGCCACGCCATGCTGGCGTCAGCCCGGCCAGACAGGCCGCCACGTCGTAAAACGCCTCGTCACCCGCGCCGGCAAAAGCCCCCGAAGCCGGCCCGACCGCTGCGCTTTGCAAAGCCACGTCAGCCTGCTTTGCCAAGGGGCGTCCATTGAGTTGCTGCAACACGCCCGTCGGCCCGGGTGTGCGCCAGGGAAAACACCCAAGGCGCGCCGCCAACAGGGCCAGCACTTGTGCAGCGGCGGTGTTGGCCGTGACGATTTCGAGCACGCGGCCATGGGGGCCCGCCGGCGACAGCACGGCCAGCGAGGCGCCCTGCCGCACCGGCTCGGGCACATCACCCAATACGCGCAGGTCAACCGGATGGCGCGCGCCAAGGTGGTCTTCTAGCAGCAGCGTATCAAGCGGCAGGGTTTCGTCCTGCTGCTTCGGAAGTTTGACCTTGTCCAGCGCCTGGCGCCAGACACTTCACGCCAGACTGATGGCGCCAAATTGAATTTGAGCGATGTGAGTTTCGGGCGGCGACGCCAGCTCGCGCTCGCCGCGCAGGCGTTCCAAAAATAAGGTGCGCACCATGCGGCCCGCCACCGGGCTGAACATCAGGCGCAGGAAGTTGTTCATCTCCAGCGCAGTGGCATCGGCCAGCGACAGCCGCGCACCCTGCAGCACGCTGTCGACGATGGCACTGTTGGCAGGATAGAGAGCGAAAGTCTCGGCGCCGACACCGTTCTTCGCGGCGACGGCGCGTGCCGTTGCG
>JANNYX010000215.1:0-4975 GCA_031410295.1 Rhodoferax sp. | reverse complement strand
GTAACGCCCGAGCATCCACATCCAGGCCAGGAAGCTCAGAAACGCGCCCAACACGGTTTGGATCGCCAGCGAAGTGGCGGCAAACGGGCTGAAGCGCCAGCTCCAGGGCTCGCCCAGCGCCAGCGACAGGAATGGCAGACTTACGGCGGAGAAAAACAACTGGTAGAAAAGCATTTTTTCTGTTGGGATCGTTGCCAGGCGCGTGCTGCGGATCACCACCGTGGTCAGGCCCCAGAACATGCCCGCCAGGATGGCCAGGGCATCGCCAATCCATTGCTGCGGCGGCACCGAAGCCGTGCCTTGAGCCAGAGCGCGGTCGGCCATGGCCACCACCACACCTACAAACGCCAGCACCAGGCCGAGCCATTGCAGCCAAAACAAACGTTCGGACTTCACCAGCATCGGCAAAAACACCGCCACCCAAAACGGCGCGGTGTAGAGGAAAAGCGTCATGCGCGAGGCGCTGGTGAAATTCAAGCCGATGTAAATGCAGGCGAATTCGGCCGCAAACAAAAAACCGGCCAGGATGCCGGCCGCCAGAGGGTCGCAGGCGCGAACCAGCGCAATGCCGCGCCAGCGGCACCAGGCGGCCAACAGCAGCGTGGCGCCAATGAAGCGCAAGGACGCCTGAAAAACCGGCGGCACCTCGCCGACTGTGGCCTTGACCAGCACCTGCTGAAATCCGTTGTAGAGACAAAAAGCCACCAGCATGGCCACGGCGAGAGAGTCAAGCGAAGATTGGCGTGGCGTCATCGCCAAACTTTAACCGCCCGGGCTCGCCGCGCCGCAGTGCCGCGCTGCGACCAGTATCCGCGTGGTAATGTTCTGAATCCATGCACATCCGAGCCTTCACCTTGCAAGACCAGGCCGCCGTCATCGCCCTGTGGCAGGCTTGCGGTCTCACGCGGGCCTGGAACGACCCGGCCCAGGACATTGCCCGCAAATTGACGGTGCAGCCTGAACTTTTTCTGGTGGGCGCCTCCAACGAAGAGGTCATCGCCAGCGTGATGGCCGGTTATGAGGGGCATCGCGGCTGGGTGAATTATTTGGCGGTATCGCCGACCTATCAACGCCAGTCGTACGCGCGGCAGCTGATGCGGGAAGTCGAGCGCCTGCTGCGTGAGCGCGGCTGCCCGAAGATCAACCTGCAAATCCGCAGCAGCAACGCCGCCGTGATCGCCTTCTACCGGCACATTGGTTACGCGCAGGACGACGTTGTCAGCATGGGGCGGCGGCTGATCGACGATCCGCCGCAGGTGACGAAACGCGTCCCTTGAGTCGCGTAGCCCTTGCGCCTTCAGGCCGCCTGTGCCTGGCTGACCGCCTGCTGCATCGCCTCCAGCAGAATCTTCGGGTCTTGCGCTCCCGACACCGCCACCTTCTGGTTGAAGATGAAAAACGGCACCCCGCTGATGCCCATGTGGCGCGCCTGCGCATCGGCCTGTGACACGGCCTCGCGCGCCGCCGGGTCGCTCAGGTGGCGGCGCACGTCCTCGCCGTCGAGTCCGGCCGCCACGGCTATCTCAACCAGAACGTCCAGGCTGCCAATGAAACGGCCTTCGACAAAATAAGCTTTGAGCAGCCGCTCCTTGACGGCATTGCCCAAGGGGTTGGCATCGGTATCGGTCGGTTTGTTGAGTGGGCTGTTTTGGGCGTAGGCGATCAGCGCATGGGCCATTAGCGTGTTGGCTTGCTGTTTGATGCCGTCAAAATTCAGGTCCAGGCCCACCGCCTTGCCGGCAGCGCCGACACGCGCGTAAATTTCCGCCGCGCGCGCCGGGCCACCGAACTTGTCTTCCAGGTATTGCTTGCGCGAGACACCGGCTTCGGGCAGATCCGGGTTGAGTTGGAACGGGTGCCAGCGCATGTGCACCTTGGGCAAAAACGCGGCTTCGGGCAGGGCCAATGCCGCTTCCAGCTTGCGTTTGCCGATGTAACACCAAGGGCAAACAACGTCCGAAACAATGTCGATGGTCAGGGCTGCAGGATCAGTTTGGGTCATGGTTTCAATTCTATTCCCGGGTAGTGCAAGCTGGTGTAAAGTACGCAGCGCCACAATGGCAGTCAACTGCTGCGCGCCCGTTTCCATTAACCTCCTGGAGTTTTTTCATGGTCTTTCGTAGTTTGGCCGCCACTGGCGCCGCCCTGGTTCTTGCTCTATCACCCTTGGCTATGGCCCAAAATGCGGCGGCCCCGGCGCCTGACAAAGCTGCCGCTGCTTCAGCGCCGGCAGCGGCGCCCGCACCCGCGCCCGCCGCACCTGCTGCGGCAGCGGCCCCTGCAGCGGACGACTTGGAAGGCAAAGTTGCCTACTACGGCAAAAAGTTCAATGGGCGCAAAACTGCCAGTGGTGAACGCTTCAATGCCGGGGCCATGACGATGGCCCATAAGTCGCTGCCTTTCGGCACGCGTGTCAAGGTTACCAATGTGAAGAACAAGCGCAGTGTGGTCGTGCGGGTGAACGACCGCGGCCCCACCACACCGGACCGTGTGGGAGACCTCTCTGCCAGCGCCGCCAGCAAGATCCGCATGACGCGCTCGGGCGTGATTGACGCCAAGCTCGAAGTGGTGGGTCAGCCCCAAGCGCGCATGGCGCAAAAAACCAAAAAAGCCAAAAAGGCCTGAAACCGGGCCGATCACGGCCCGGCGAATCGCGCGGGTTTAACCACAGATTCGCGCGTCAGTTCACCGGGGCCGCGCCGCCATACACGTAAGGCCCGCCGCGCACCAGTGCGCGCCGATAGGCGGGGCGCGCCTGGAAACGTTTGACCCAGGCCTCAACGTGGGGGTATTTGCCGCGATCTGTGCGAGCGCCTGCGATCTCGCCGACAAAACTCATCATGATGTCGGCACCGGTCAAATGGTCGCCCACCAGCCACTCCTTGCCGGCCAGTTGCTGGTTGACAAAGCCCAGGTGGTTGGCCAGTTCACTTTCTATGCGCGGCGACAGCGGCGCGCCAGCCTCACCCAGGCGGGACACGTACAGCTTGAGCAAAAACGGCAACATCGCCGAGCCTTCCGCGTAATGCAGCCACTGCTGGTGCGCCTCGTAATCGGCCGAGGTGGCGTCCGGGCGCAGTTTTCCGCCGCCGTAGCGGCGCAGGATGTAGTCCACAATCGCGCCGGATTCGTGAATGGTGCGGCCATGGTCGGTGATGACAGGTGATTTGCCCAACGGGTGCACCGCCATCAATTCGGGTGGTGCCAGGCGGGTTTGGGCGTCGCGCTGGTAGGGCGTTATTTCATAAGGCAAGTCCAGCTCTTCAAGCAGCCACAAGACACGTTGCGAGCGGGAATCATTGAGGTGGTGGACAACAATCATGGTGTTCTCTTTCAGGGGGTGGTTGAGCACAAGTCACTGATATGCATTAAAGCAGCCTTTGTATTTTCACGCTCGGCCAAAACCTGCGTCAAGGCAGGACGCAGTACATTGTGCGTCTTAAATTCCTGGAGGTTGCATGGCCGCCCGTTCTACTCAACCCATTACCACCGTTACCACTATTCCCACCATCACCACCTCGCGCCGCCTGGCGCAGTTTCCCAGCCTTTCGGGCAAACGTGTTTTCATCACCGGTGGCGGCAGCGGCATTGGCGCGGCCATGGTCGAAGCCTTTGCCGAGCAAGGTGCGCAGGTTGCGTTTATCGACTTTGCCGCGGATGACAGCGAGGCGCTCGTCAAAAAAATCTCTGCCGCTGGATATGCTGCACCGTGGTGGCGCTGCTGTGACGTGCGCGATGTGCTGGCACTTCAAGCCGCCATCTCCGGGGCCATTGGCGCGTGTGGCGACTTTGACGTGCTGGTCAACAACGTCGCCCGTGACGACCGCCACAGCCTTGAGCAAGTTACCCCCGCGTATTGGGAGGAACGCATGGCGACCAACCAGCGGCCGGCGTTTTTTACCATCCAAGCCATCGTGCCCGGCATGAAACGCCAGGGTGGCGGCGCCATCATCAACATGGGCTCGACCGGCTGGCAAAGCAAAGGCAGCGAGTTCCCGCTTTACGCCATCGCCAAATCCTCGGTCAACGGGCTCACACGCGGCCTGGCTGGCAGTCTGGGGCCGCATCGCATCCGGGTCAACACGGTCAGCCCCGGTTGGGTCATGACCGAGCGCCAGGTCAAACTCTGGCTCAATGAAGAAGGCGAAGCCGCGATCAAGCGCAACCAGT
Source organism: Rhodoferax sp. (assembly GCA_031410295.1). Lineage (GTDB taxonomy): Bacteria > Pseudomonadota > Gammaproteobacteria > Burkholderiales > Burkholderiaceae_C > JANYCG01. Next base: position 805 of record JANNYX010000215.1, on the reverse strand, counting down.
GCCTGCCCGACAAAATGCAGCCTTCGGACATCGCCCGCATGGTGCTGTTTTTGGCGTCCGATGATGGCGCGATGTGTACCGCGCAGGAGTTCAAGGTCGACGCGGGCTGGAACTAACCGGTAACCGTCACGTAACTTTTTTGAAAGACGTAATTCGGATCAGGACTTACCCGCGATTGATGCCGCCGTACCCAATATGAAGCCGATCAAACGCCTTATTTTTCGGCAAATCGGTATGATGCGAGTCGCCGCCAGCCTGGCAGCTGTAATTGCATCAACCCCAAGGAGACAGACAGTGACAGATCGCACGATTTCTCGCAGAACCACATTCGGCGCATTGGCCGCCGGCATGGCGCTGGCCTTTTCCCTGGCCAGCCCGGTCGCGTTTTCGCAGGACAAAGGCACCATCGGCATTGCCATGCCGACCAAAACTTCGACCCGATGGGTCAGCGACGGCAACAGCATGGTCACCGCCATGGCCGCCAAAGGCTACAAAACAGACCTGCAATACGCAGACGACGACATCCCCAACCAGCTGGCGCAAATCGAAAACATGGTGACCAAAGGCGTCAAGGTGCTGGTGATCGCCGCAATTGACGGCACTACGCTGTCCAACGTGCTGCAAAAGGCCGCTGACAAAGGCGTCAAAGTGGTGGCTTATGACCGCCTGATCAACGGCAGCAAGAACGTGGACTATTACGCCACGTTTGACAACTTCCAGGTTGGTGTGTTGCAAGCCCAGTCGCTGGAGAAAGCGCTCGGGTTGAAAGAAGGCAAAGGCCCGTTCAACATCGAGCTTTTCGGCG
>JANNYX010000214.1:0-5705 GCA_031410295.1 Rhodoferax sp. | reverse complement strand
CACCTACCCCGAAGGCATCGGGAAACTGGCGAACCAATTCATGAAAGCGCCGCAGCAGATCAAAGTCGAGGAGCAACACAGCAAAGACCTGATTGAACAGCGTTTTTACGAGGTGAACCGCGCCAACCGGTTTGACGCCGTGGCCCGGCTCTTAAACCATTTCCGCCCGGTCAGCACGCTGGCGTTCTGCAACACCAAACAGCAATGCAAAGACCTGGTGATTTTTCTGCAGGAGCAGGGCTTCAGCGCACTGGCCCTGTACGGCGAGCTTGAGCAGCGTGAGCGCGACCAGGTGTTGGCGCAGTTTTCCAACCGCAGCTGCTCGGTGTTGGTGGCCACCGACGTGGCGTCACGCGGTCTGGACATCAAGGAGCTTGAAGCCGTCATCAACGTGGACATCACACCTGACCCGCAAGTGCACGTGCACCGCATTGGCCGCACCGCGCGCGCCGGCGCGACCGGCCTGGCATTGAGCCTGTCGTCGATGAACGAGATGGGCGCGGTCGGAAAAATCGAGCAATACCAGAGTCGCGAATCGACCTGGCACAAGCTCGATGAATTGACCCCCACCGGCCATGGCGCGCTGCTGCCGCCGATGGTCACCCTGCAAATTCTGGGCGGGCGCAAGGAGAAAATCCGCCCCGGCGACGTCTTGGGCGCATTGACCGGGGACGAAGGCGGCGCGCCCTACAGCCGCGAACAAATCGGCAAGATTGCGGTGACCGAGTTTTGCACTTTTGTTGCCGTCGAGCGGTCGATTGGCGAAGCCGCTTGCAGCAAACTCAATGCGGGCAAAATCAAGGGGAAAAGCGTGAAGGTGCGGATCCTGACCGGCCTTGACGCCACCGCCTGAAGGACCCTCATGAACCCACCGTTATCCAACACCGACCTGATCATCAAAGCCGAGATCTTTCGCGCGCTGCACGCCGCGCCCGGCATTTTCGAAGTGCCGAACCCCTGGGACATCGGTTCTGCGCTGCAGTTTGAAAAACTCGGCGCCAAGGCACTGGCGACATCGAGTGGCGCCAGTGCCGTCGCCAAAGGGCTGCGCGACGGCAAGCTCGGGCGCGACGCGGCTCTGGCGCACGCGCGCGCGATCTGCGCAGCGACCCAACTGCCGGTCTCGGCCGACCTGGAGAACGGCTTTGGCGATGCGCCAGAGGACGTCGCCGAAACCATCCGCCTGGCCGGGCAAACCGGTCTGGTGGGCGGCTCCATCGAAGATTATTCGGGCAATGCCGCCACCGGAATTTACCCGCTGGCGCTGGCGGTGGCGCGCATCAAAGCCGCGGTTCAGGCGGCGCGTGCCCTGCCGTTTTATTTCACCTTGACGGCGCGTTGCGAAAACCACCTGCGCGGCGTCGATGACCTGGCCGACACCATCCTGCGCCTGCAGGCCTATGAAGCCGCGGGCGCGGACGTTCTGTTCGCCCCGGCCCTGCCCGACACCCGCGCCGTGCAGGCCGTCTGCCAGGCGCTCACCCAACCCTTCAGCTTCATGGTCGGCATACCCGGTAAATCTTTCAGCCGCGCACAGTTGCAGGCCGCTGGCGTGAAACGCATCAGTTTTGGCACGGTGTTTTACCGCGCGGCGATGTCCGCCTCACATGCCGCAGTGAAGGAGGCGCTGGAGCGCGGCACCTATGGTTTTGTCGGTCGGTGAAATTTTTGAAACCTTTGAATTTGATATCATATTAATAGCATACTATTCAATGTATTCGACGGCCTCATAGCGATTTGGATCAGTACACTTTGACAGCACCCTGATTTCAGCGGTTTTTGCCCTCTGACGCCCTGCATGCCAGCAACTTCGCCCTCACCCGTTGGCAACACCAGCCGCGGCGAATACCAACAACGCATGTACAAAGTGCTGGCGTTCATCGACCAACACCTCGATCAGGCTTTGGACCTGGCCACTTTGGCCGAGGTGGCGCATTTCTCGGCCTTCCATTTTCACCGCCTGTTTGCTGCCTGGATGGGCGAAACCCTGGCCGACTACGTGCGCCGCCGCCGCGTGGAGGTGGCGGCGATGCGCATGGCCGCGCAACCGCGGCTGTCGGTCTTGCGTGCCGCGCTGGGTGTCGGATTTGGCTCCGGCGAGGCGTTTTCGCGCGCCTTTCGCCTGCGTTTTGGCGCCTCGCCCAGCGCCTGGCGCTTGCAGGCGGCGCTGGACCGCTCACTTGAGCGCGCGCGGCATCACGAGGCTGGCCATGCGATGCGCAATCCCGGTCAGGTTGATGGCAAGAACGATCAGGCGAAATCCGCGGCGCCGCTGGACACTGGCTTTGCCATCAACCTTTTGGAGAACGCCGTGAACCCGAGTACACACCCCTTGCCACTTGATGCAGTCACTTTGATCGAGCGCGCGCCGACCACCGTCGCCTACCTGCGTTACACCGGCCCCTACGGCGAACCCATTTCCAAATTCTGGCAAACCGTGTATTACCCCTGGGCCGTGACCCACGGCCTCTTGGAACAACCGCGCTACGGCATCAGCCACGATGACCCCGGCATCGTCCAGCCCGACAAGTTGCGTTACGACGCCTGCGTGGAAGTGCCGGCGAACTTTGTGCCCTCCGGCGGCGCCCAACTCACCACCCTGCCCGGCGGTCGGTATGCCGCTTACCGCTTCAAGGGCACCGGCGCCGAGTTTCCCGCCGGTTGGACGGCGATCCTGCGCGACTGGCTTCCCGGCAGTGGCCTGCAACTGGACGCCCGGCCAAGCTTCGAGTTTTATGGGCGGGATTCGAGCTACGACCCGGCATCGGGCGTCATGACGTGCGACATCTGCATTCCGGTCGCGCCCCTTTGAAACTCACGGCAGCCGCCTCGATGCCAACCCGCCCTTTTACCGACCCGGCGGTCGCGAAGGTTTTTGACGCCTGGCCGACCCCGATTCGCCGGAAATTGTTGTCGTTGCGGGAACTGATTTTCAAGACGGCTGAGTCGTTGCCTCGCGTCGGACCGCTGGTAGAAACGCTGAAATGGGGCGAGCCCGCCTACCTCACCGCGCACAGCAAGAGTGGCAGCACCATTCGCATCGCCAGGAAAAAATCAACCCCGACGCAATATGCGATCTACTTTCATTGCCAGACAAACCTGGTCGACAGTTTCAGAACGCTATTTCCGCACGGTCTCGAATTTGAGGGAAACCGCGCCATTGTTTTCAACGAAAGCGACAAACTGCCGACCGACGCCGTAACGTTGTGCATTGGCCGCGCGCTGACCTACCATCTCAAGGACGGGCGTCGCACCAACAAATTCTGAATCTCGCATGGCGGTCCAGGTGGCTCACGCAGCCGCTGCCGATTTCTTGGCCCGACCGGGCTTTCGAGCGCCGCCACCGGCGACGCGTTTTCCCTTTGCGCTTTCGCGCTTGGCCTTCGGAGTAGCTTTCACATTCGCAGGTTTCAACTCGACAACATTGGTCACTGCGGCTACTGCAAGCTCGGGCGTCAACTTCAACAATTCCCGGTGCGCCGCCTGCATGTATTTGGCCAGCTCCGGCAAATCGGGCATGGCCTTGCGGCAGGCGATCAGGCCCCAGTCGAGCGAGCCGTTGTAACTCTGCACGGTCACATTCAAACCCAGGCTGTGCATGACGATGCTCACCGGGTAATAGGTCAACATTTTGGCGCCGGCCATGTAGAGCGCGATCTTCGGGCCGGGCACGTTGGAGATGGCGACGTTGGCCACCGGCGGCATGTTGTTGGCCAGTTTTGAGCGGCCAAAGAGCGCGGCCACGCCGCTCAACAGCCACGGCGCGCCGAGCGAGGGGAAGTCGGTCGGCAACACCGACTTGACACTGTTGGTCATAGCCTTGGCCGAGCTGCTGGCGGTGTGGATGGCCCGCAGGCGTTCGATCGGGTCCTTGATGTGGCTGGCCAGGCTGATGCGCATGATCGACGCCTGTGTGTTCATGTCGGTGTTGCCTTCTTCGCGCAGGCTCACGGGCACAGCCGCCAGCAGCGGCACTTTGGGTTTGCAGTTGAGGTCGGCCAGGTAATGGCGCAGCGCGCCCGAGCAGATCGCCATCACCACGTCGTTGAGCGTCGCGCCATGGCCCGGATCAATATTTTTTGCAATGTGTTTGAGTTCTTTGAGCGGAATCGAAAAACTTGAAAACACGCGCTGGTTGGTGACGTTGACATTGATCGGCGTCTTGGGCGCGAACCAGTTGGCGCGCCCTGCCACCAGCGCGCCGCGCGCTAACGCCTTGACCGTGCCCGCGTCGTCACCTTCCGGGCGCACGGCGGGTTTGAGCATTCGCAGTCCGGCGCGCAGCAGCGTCGGCAAGGCTTTGGCCAGTTTCACCGCCTGGGTGGCCGAATTGCGCAGGCCGCCCAGCGTCAACTCGGCAATGCCAAAGTGGTCAGCGGCCAGCGCGGCGCGGCGTGGCGCCGGTTTCACGTGGCGCGGCTCGGGGGCAATGTCCATGATCGCCTGCGCCAGCGCCACGCCGGCTTCGCCGTCCACCGCGGCGTGGTGCACCTTGGAATAGAAGGCCACATGGCGCGTGCCGGGGGCTGCGTCGGGTGGCGTTTCCACGCCTTCAATCACGTAAAACTCCCACAGCGGGCGGCTGCGGTCCAGGAGGCTTGAATGCAGACGCCCCACCAGCCGGTGAAGCTGCTGGCGGTTGCCCGGCTTGGGCAGGACGGTGCTGCGGATGTGGTACTCCAGGTCCACGTCGTCGTCGGCCACCCAAATTGGGTTGGCCAGTTCAAACGGCATGTTCACCAGCTTGCGCCCGAACACCGGCGCCAGGTGCATGCGTTGGGCGATGTGTTCGCGCAAGTTGTCGAGAAAGTCACCCTGGTAGCCGGCAGGTAACTCAAAAATATTCAAACCGCCCACATGCATGGGCGTTTCGGGAGTCTCCATATATAGGAATGTGGCGTCCAAACCGCTTAAATGATCCACAATTTAGCTCCTATTTAGATATCTAAAAATCTAATGTATTTGACGGCTTATATTATTCTCAATTGGTCTTAAATTTATCTTAACTGATATTCAAGACCGCGCGTGCGTCACGCCGCCATCAACGACGAGCGTCGAGCCCACCACGTAGTCGCCAGCGCGGCTGGCCAGATAGATCGCGGCGCCGGCCATGTCTTCGGGTGTGCCAATGCGGCCGACCGGCACGTGTTTGGCCACGTCGTCGGCGTGGTCGCGCGCGTCCTTGTTCATGTCGCTGGCGAAGGGCCCGGGCGCGATGGCGCTGCAGACGATGTTGTCTTTGGCCAATTGCAGCGCCATGCGTCGCGTCAAATGAATAAGGCCGGATTTGCTGGCGGCGTAGGAATAGGTCTCCAGCGGGTTGACGGAAACGCCGTCAATCGAGGCGATGTTGATCACTTTGGCCACGCGAGTTAGCGCGGCTTTTTTGAGCTGCGGCATCAGGGCTTGTGTGAGGAAAAACGGCGCCTTGAGGTTGGTGTCGACCACTTTGTCCCAGCCGTTTTCAGGGAACACGTCGAACTCTGCGGCCCAGGCGGCGCCGGCGTTGTTGACCAGGATATCGAGCTTCTCTTCACGTGCGGCAAACGCGGCGGCCAGCGCTTTGGCGCCTTCCACGGTCGACACATCCGCCGGCAGCGCCACGCAAAACCCTTTTGCCGAAAGCTCTTTGGCGGTCTGCTCCACTGCGGCCGCCTTGCGCGCCGAGAGGTAGACCCGTGCGCCTTGCGCGAGGAAACCCTCGG
>JANNYX010000213.1:0-5305 GCA_031410295.1 Rhodoferax sp. | reverse complement strand
GCTGCAAGTGGTGCGCGGCGGCCAGTTTCCGGAACTGCGTACCCGACCCACCTTGAGCGGTCTGCAACGGCTCGCCCGTGCCGCGCTGATTCCCCAGTTGGTGGCCGACGGCCTTTGCGCTGCTTACGAATTTTTACGCGGGGTCGAACATCGGATTCAGTATCTGGATGACCAGCAGTCGCACGTCTTGCCAACAGATGACAACGATTTGGCCTGGATCGCCCAGACCATGGGCTTCGCATCTTCCGGTCTGTTCTTGATTCAACTCAACGCCCACCGGGAGTTTGTGGCTCAGGAATTTGATGTTTTGTTGGGCGGCAACCCGTCTCCCTGCAATGGCGCCGCCTGCCAGCCCGCGCCAGACGGCAAACCAGCGCTGGAAACCCTGCTGCAGAATCTGCCCGCACAACTGCGTCAGCGCGTGCAAAACTGGGTCGACGACCCGCGCATCCTGGCGCTTCGCGATGAGTCGCGTGAACGGTTGGTTAAATTGCTGGCGCGCACGGTCCTTTGGGTGAACGCGGGCCGGGTCAGCGAACTCGCGGCGGTACGCCTGGCGGACTGGGTGGAGCCGATGCTCAAGCGGGAAAGTTACCTGGCCCTCCTGTTGGAGCGACCCGTTGTGCACGAGCGGCTGCTGCGCATGTTGGGTGCAGCCCGCTGGCCGGCCCGTTACCTGCTGACGCACCCCGGTGTTGTGGATGAGCTGGCAGGTTACCAATTGTTTGAGGAGCGGTTCAACGCCCTTGATTTCGAGCGTGACCTGCAGCGGCGCCGTGATGCGCTGCAAAATACCGAGGAGGATGGTGAAGAAGCGCTGCTCAACCTGCTGCGGCGCGCGCACCATGCCGAAATCTTTCGCACCCTGGCCCGCGACGTTGAGGGCAAACTGACGGTCGAACAGGTTGCAGACGACCTCAGTGCGCTGGCCGAATCTGTGCTCAAGACCACCACCCAATGGTGTTGGGAGCGCTTGAAAATCCGCCACCGCGAGTCGCCCCAAATCGCCATCATCGCGTACGGAAAACTTGGAGGCAAGGAGTTGGGCTACGGCAGTGATCTCGACATTGTTTTTGTTTACGAAGATGAGGCAGAACTTGCCGGCGAAATTTACGCCAGCCTGGTGCGCAAACTCATCAACTGGCTGACAGTCAAGACTGGCGAAGGGGATCTGTACGAGATCGACACCGCGCTTCGACCCAACGGCAACGCGGGTTTGTTGGTTTCCAGTTTTGAAGCTTTCAGCGCTTACCAGCAACAGCGCGGCAGCAATACCGCCTGGACCTGGGAGCACCAGGCGATGACACGTGCGCGCTGCGTTCTGGGAAGGCCAGACTTGAAGAGCCGCTTTGACGGGATTCGTCAAGCCGTCATCATGGCTCAGCGCGACGCCAGTCAACTTCAGCAGGAAGTCAATGCCATGCGCGAACGCGTTCGCGGCGCCCATACCCAGAAGCCCGGCCGGTTTGATCCGAAACAAAGCCCGGGCGGCATGATTGACGTGGAGTTCTCGGTTCAATATCTGGTGTTGTCACAGGCCGGCAAGCATCCGGAATTGACTGCCAACGTCGGCAACATCGCATTGCTTGAACGCGCTCAGTCCTGCGGCCTGCTTCCAGCGCCCGTCGGCAGCAACGCAGCCAACGCTTACCGCGTGTTGCGCCAGGCGCAGCACCGCGCGCGGCTGGATGAAGCGCCGAGCTTCGTCGAAGACGGCAGCCTGGCCGCAGAGCAGGCTGCCGGATTGGCGTTGTGGGCTGCAGTATTTGGGCGTTGAGACGCGATCGCTCGCCTTGCAGATGGCGCTTTGGCTGCCGTGGCAACAGTTTGTATTAAATCAAACGATTGATTTATTGGTGTTAATATCTGACGGGATGGATGCTCGTGTTGCCCGTCAATCCCTGATCGACTTGCCGCTGTCGCCACGCGCCACACGGCCAGCGCGAAGTGAAGGTGCGCAGGCTCGCCAGCGCCTGCTGCTGTCGGCACTCAAATTGTTCGCGTCCCACGGATTCTCCAAAACTTCGATTCGGGAGATAGCGCAGGCAGCCGGCGTCAACATTGCCGCCATCAGTTATTACTTTGGCGACAAGGCTGCGCTGTACCGCACTGTATTTGTCGAGCCCTTGGGCAGCCACCGGGCCGATATCACCCTGTACTGCAAACCGGGCATCAGCCTGCAAAACGCACTGCAAGGTTATTACGCCAGTTTTCTGGCGCCGCTAAAACAGGGCGAACTGCTGCAGCAATGTGTCCGGCTGCATTTTCGCGAGATGGTTGAACCGACCGGACTGTGGGCCGAAGAAATCGAGCATGGCATCAAACCGGCACACAAGGCACTTTGCACCGTCGTGTGCCGCCATCTCGGGTTGGCCCGTCCTGATGAGGAAATCCATCGCCTTGCCTTTGCCATTGCCGCCTTGGCGTTACAAATGTTTGTGGCCCGCGACCTGATTGACGCGATTTCGCCGCGCCTGGTGAAAACCCCCGGCGCGATCGATAAAACGGTGCTGCGGTTGACCGACTTCGCTGTGGCCATGGTCGCCGCAGAGCAACTGCGCCGCACCGGACTGAAAATGATGGCTAAAGCGGCGACCAGGGCAGCTCGGCCCAGAGGGTAAAAGCGATGCTTCTCCTGCGCCAAGCGGCCTGGTGCCTGTCACTTTTCACGGTTGCCTGCGCCAACCTGTCGACCTTGGAAAAAAATGCAGAAGACCTGGCAGCACCGGCCGACGTGGTGGCGACGCAATGGCAAGCGCCCCTGCCGCACAACGGCAGGCTGGAGGACATGCACCGGTGGTGGCAACAACACGGCGACCCCCTGCTGGTGGAGTTGATCGATCGGGCCCAAGCAGTCAGCCCATCCGTCGCAATGGCCCGGTCACGCATTGAACAGTCACGCGCCGCATTGGCGATAAGCCGAGCCGCGCAATCGCCGAGCCTGGATGCCTCCGCAAGCGCCAGCCGCTCGCTCAATCAACCCAATATTCCAGCTGCCACCGCGCTGCAGGCTGGCCTGCTGGCGGCCTGGGAAATCGACCTGTTCGGGGTCAACCGCAATGCCAGCGCGGGGGCCGCCGAGCGCCTCGCCAGCGCACAAGCGTCCTGGCACGACGCCCGGGTGTCGGCGGCGGCGGAACTTGCCAACCAGTATTTTCAGCTGCTGGCATGCCGCCAGCAATTGGCGTTGACACAGCTGGATGCCGATTCACGCGGTGAAACAACTCGCCTCCTGGGCATCTCAACGCGTGCCGGCTTCACCGCATCCGGCGATTACGCCTTGAGCCAGGCGGGCGCCGCTGACGCCGCCAATCAGGTCGTGGTGGTCGCAGCACAGTGCGATGGCATGGTGAAAGCCGTAGTGGCGCTGACCGGGCAGGCCGAGCCAGCCCTAAGGTCAAAACTGGCAAAGGCCGACAATAAACCTGGAGACATTGCTTCTGTTTTTGTAGCGCCTGTGCCGGCGGGCGCGCTCAACCAGCGACCCGATCTGTTTGCTGCGTCCCGTGACATCGCCGCTGCAAGCCATGAGTTGTCTAGCAGCCAGGCGCAGAACTACCCACGTATCAGCTTGAGCGGATCCATTGGCGCACTCAGCGCCAATATTGGTGGGACCAACATCGAGATGGCGACCTGGTCCATCGGCCCCCTGGCCATTTCGTTGCCTTTGTTTGATGGAGGCCGTCGCCAAGCCAACACCGAGGCCGCCAGAGCCAGGTATGACGAAGCGGTTGCGCTGTACCGTGCCCGGGCGCGCCAGGCCGTGCGCGAAGTCGAGCTGGCGCTGGTCAACCTGCAGGCTGCAACTGACCGCAATGCAAACACCGAGGTTGCGGCAGAGGCTTGGCGTGCCGCGCTGAGCGCGACTCTGGTGCGCCAACGCATCGGCTTCGCCAATCTGATCGAAGTCGAAGAGGTGCGCCGCTTGGCACTGTCTGCCGATGTCGGCCGCCTGGGCCTGCAACGTGACCGTCTGCTGGCGTGGGTGGCGCTGTACCGCGCCGTTGGTGGCGGCTGGCAGCCAACAGCCCCGCCCTCAAGCACAGCCGACGCGCTTCAGTAAGCCGGTCCGCCGATTTCACTGCCTGATGCAGCCCGCCCCACACCCCTGATCGCCAGTCAACACCATGAAATCTTTCACTGTCAAACCGGCCCTCAATATTGTTGCAGCAGGTGCTGCGGTCGCAGTCGCCTTGGGCCTCTCGTCCATCGTGTCATTTGCTGCCGATGAAAAACCGCCCGCGTCCCCCAAACCGGCACTGACGGTGACCCTCACCCAGGCGCAACAAAGCCAGCTTGCGGTCAGCCTCAGCGCCAATGGCAACATCGCTGCCTGGCAAGAGGCCAGCGTCGGCAGTGAAGCGCAGGGCCTGCGTCTGGCTGATGTGAGAGTCGATGTGGGTGACACCGTACGTGCTGGGCAACTTCTGGCGGTGTACGCATCCGACGGTATTCGGGCCGACATTGCGCAGGCCCGCGCGGCACTGGCCGAGGCGCAAGTGGCTGCGTTGGCCGCCGGGCAAGAGGCCGAGCGGGCGCGCGCCGTGCAAAACACTGGTGCCGTCAGCGCCCAGCAAGTCAGCCAATTGCTCAGCGCAGAGCAAAGTGCCAACGCCCGGGTCCAAACCGCGCGGGCGCAGGTTCAGGCGCAGGAAGTACGCTTGAAAAATACCCAGGTACTGGCGCCGGATTTCGGCATTATTTCGGCCCGCACCGCGTCCATCGGTGCGCTGGGCGGTGGCGAATTGTTTCGCCTGATCCGCAAAGGCCGGCTCGAATGGCGCGCCGAGGTGACGTCGGCAGAACTGGCGCGGGTCAGGCCGGGCCTGGGCGTGGTGGTCACCACGGCTGCAGGGGCCAGGGTGGTCGGCAAAGTTCGCCGGGTCAGCCCGCTGGTCGATGCGCAAACGCGTTCGGCACTGGTGCACGTGGATTTGTCAGTACCCGCGGATGCCCAACACTTGGTCAAGCCGGGCATGTACGCCAAGGGCGAATTTGAATTGGGACAGACAGGCGCGGTGACTCTGCCGCAAACTGCGGTCGTCGTGCGTGACGGTTTTGCCTATGTCTACCCGGTCGGCGCCGACAACCGCGTCGCACAACTCAAAGTGCAAACCGGCCGCACGGCTGGTGACCGGGTGGAGATTCTCAGCAAATTGCCAGGCGACGCCCGGGTGGTTGCGGTGGGCGCGGGATTCCTGAACGATGGTGACCTGGTTCGCGTGACTGCGGCCAAATAAAGTCATCCGATCCATCAAAAATCACTTCCAGCCATGAACGTCTCAGCCTGGTCCATCCGCAATCC
>JANNYX010000212.1:0-8422 GCA_031410295.1 Rhodoferax sp. | reverse complement strand
CTGCAACCCAAAGTGCCAGCCGCACCGCCGACACCTTTGGGAGCGCCGCGCCAGGTGGTGGAAATGGAAGCCAACAAACCAACGCTGGCGGCCTCACATGCCGACGCGCCCGTCATCCAGGGCAGTGATGTCACCCTGGGCCACGGCGACGTGTTGATCGCCGCCATCACCAGTTGCACCAACACCTCCAACCCGAGCGTGATGCTGGCAGCCGGTTTGTTGGCCAAGAAGGCGGTGCAGGCCGGGCTCATCGTCAAGCCGCACATCAAGACGTCGCTTGCCCCGGGCTCGCGCATCGTCACCGACTACCTGAGCAAGAGCGGCCTGTTGCCCTACCTTGAAAAGCTCGGTTTTGCACTGGCCGGATATGGCTGCACCACCTGCATCGGCAACGCCGGGGACCTGCGGCCCGAGTTCAACGACGTCATCAGCAAAAACGACCTGGTGTGTGCGGCAGTGCTCTCGGGCAACCGCAATTTTGAGGCACGCATCCACCCCAACCTGAAGGCGAATTTTCTGGCCAGCCCGCCGCTGGTGGTGGCGTATGCGATTGCCGGCACGGTCAACCGCAACTTGATGACCGAGCCCGTGGGGCAGGGAAAAAATGGCCGGGACGTTTACCTTGGCGACATCTGGCCCAGCAGCGACGAGATCTACGACCTGCTGAAATTTGCCATGAACGGCAAGACCTTCCGCGACAACTATGCCAAGGTCAAAACCGAGCCGGGCAAGTTGTGGGAGCGCATCCACGGCGTGGCCGGGCAGACCTACACCTGGCCGGCCAGCACCTACATTGCCGAGCCGCCGTTCTTCAAGGATTTTTCGACGGCGGCTTCGAGCAGTGGTGGCTCTGGCGTGTCTGCGACAGCACGCCATGGCGTGACAGGCGCCCGCATCATGGCGCTGTTTGGCGATTCCATCACCACCGACCATATTTCACCGGCCGGGTCGATCAAGGAGAGTTCACCCGCCGGCCAATGGCTCCTGGCGCACGGCGTGCAGAAGGCCGACTTCAATTCTTACGGCGCACGCCGCGGCCACCACGAGGTGATGATGCGCGGCACCTTTGCCAACGTGCGCATCAAGAACCTGATGCTCCCGCCCGATGCGGCCGGTTCGCGCGAAGAGGGCGGACTGACGATTTACCAGCATGAATCGCGAGGCAGCACAAACGCTGCAACCCCGACCCGGGGCCAGAAGGTCTTCATCTACGACGCCGCCATGCAATACATCGCCGACGGCGTGCCCACGGTAGTGTTTGCCGGCGAAGAATACGGCACCGGGTCGAGCCGCGACTGGGCCGCCAAAGGCACGGCGCTGCTGGGTGTCAAGGCCGTGGTGGCGCGCAGCTTCGAGCGCATCCACCGCAGCAACCTGGTCGGCATGGGTGTGTTGCCGCTGCAGTTCAAGGGCGGTGACTCGTGGCAGTCGCTGGGTCTCACAGGCAACGAGCTGATAAACGTCACGCCCGACGCCAAGCTCACGCCGCAGAGCGACGCCACCTTGCGCATCACCCGCGCCGATGGCTCACAACTGCAAGTGACGGCCACCCTGCGCATCGACACACCGATCGAGGTTGAATACTACCGCAGTGGTGGCATATTGCCCTATGTGCTGAAACAACTCTTGACTCCTTAACCTATTGAGCGATTAACCGCTTGACTCGCCAGGCGCACCGGAGAACCCCCAATGCCCAAATCCAACGGCAACTATTGGTTGATGAAATCCGAGCCCGCCGAGGTCTCCATCGACGACGCCCTGGCCGCGCCCAAACGCACCGTGCCGTGGTTCGGCGTGCGCAACTACCAGGCGCGCAACTTCATGCGCGACGGCATGAAAGTCGGAGACGGCATCTTGTTCTACCACTCCAGTTGCGCCGAACCGGGCATCGCGGGCATCGCCAAAGTGGCCTCCAAAACCCGGCCCGACCCGACCCAGTTTGACAAAAAATCGCCGTATTTCGACGCCAAATCCAACACCGAAGCCCCGCGCTGGCTGCTGCTCGATGTAGAGGCGGTGAAGAAGACGCGCCTCTTGAATCTTCCCGAGTTGCGCTCCGTCGAAGCGCTGGCCGACATGCGCCTCTTGCAGCGCGGCAACCGGCTGTCGGTGATGCCGGTGGACAAGGCGCATTGGGATTTGATCAACCAGCTGCTGAAGCCTTGACGGCGGGCGGCGAACAACACTCTCTTATGGCATCAACACGCCCAAAAATCATCATCATCGGTTGTGGCTTTGGCGGCCTGGAGGCGGCGCGTGCCTTGCGCAGGGCAGACGTCGATATCACCGTGGTGGACCGGCAAAACCACCACCTGTTCCAGCCCTTGTTGTACCAGGTGGCCACCGCCGGATTGACGGCGCCTGCGGTGGCCGAGCCGATCCGCCACATGTTCCGCCATCAGCCGAACGTGACGGTTTTGATGGCCGACGTGGCGGGGCTGGAGGCGGCAAATCGGCAACTGGTGTTGTCGGACGGCAGCCGCTTGCCGTATGACCATTTGATTGTTGCCACAGGTGCTACACACAGCTATTTCGGGCATGACGACTGGGCCGCCCACGCGCCGGGCCTCAAGACGCTGGAAGATGCCTATACGATCCGCCGCCGGATGCTGCTGGCGTATGAACGCGCCGAGTACCTGCCCGTCACCGCGCCGGCACGGGAGCGCCAGGCCCTGCTGACCACCGTGGTGATCGGGGCTGGCCCCACCGGCGTGGAACTGGCCGGCACCATGGTCGAATTCGCCCACCATTCCTTGACCAACGAGTTCCGCCGCTTCAACCCGCGCGAGGCCCGCGTGTTGTTGATCGAGGGCGGCCCGCGTGTGCTGGGCAACCTGCCCGAAGTGCTTGGCAAGGCAGCCAGCCGGCAGCTGGAAAAACTCGGCGCTGAGGTGCGGCTCAACGCCCGTGTGACGCATATTGGCGAAGGTGTGGTGGAGATTCTGGAAGATGGGCAGACGCGGCAGATTGCAGCGGCCACCATCGTCTGGGCGGCAGGTGTTGCCGCATCGCCGCTGGGCAAAGTGGTCGCCGTTGCGACCGGCGCCACGCTGGACCGGGCAGGCCGTGTGGTGGTGCAGGCGGATTTGAGTTTGCCAGGCCATCCAGAGGTCAGCGTGGTGGGCGATCTGGCAGCAGCACAGTCTTACGTTGCAGGCAAGCCACCGGTGCCCGTGCCAGGCGTCTCGCCTGCGGCCAAGCAGATGGGGCGGACGGCAGCGCGCAATATCCTGCGGCGCCTGAAGGGCGAAGCAGCGCTGCCGTTCCGTTACTTCAACTACGGCGATGTGGCAACCATTGGCCGCAACGCCGCCGTGGCCGATGTGGAATTTCCGCTGCTGGGAAAAACGCGGTTTTCAGGTTTTCCGGCGTGGCTGTTCTGGCTCTTTTTGCACATCTTCTTCCTGATCGGATTCCGCAACCGGCTGGTGGTGATGCTGGACTGGGCGCTGTCGTATTTCACCTTCAACCGGCATGCGCGGATTGTGGTGGGGAAGGACGACTGACCCGGTGATTTCATTCTTGCCATGCGCATGGCCCGGTCGCCGCGCGGGGGTTGAATCGCCAGGTAGCTTAAAAGCTCATTGGCTTTGCTGCTTCGGTGTGAAGCGGCAGGCAGGCCAATGCGATCTGTTCGACGTGGCGATGGTCGGTGCCGCAACAGCCGCCAAAGACATTGAGAGACTTCAGCGATTTACTTTTCAGACCGGCATAGTCCTGCGCCAGTGCCACCGGGTTGCCAATATCCAGCGCAGGCGCTTCGTTCAGCTCGGCGTGGCTCATGGTGGAGGCGTTGGCGCGTAGCCCGCGGATGCGTCGCTTCCATGGCTCGTCCGGGCTGACAGCGCTGCTGAAATGGCTGGGATGAGCGCAGTTGATCATGAAGTAGGCCGGGTAGCCAGAGGTGGCGTCGTCCACCTGCTGGATCGCGTCGCCCAGCGGCTGGCCTGTCGGAAGCTTTCCGTCGGTTTCGAGGGTGAAGGAAATCACGACCGGCAAAGCCGCGTTCCTGGCCGCCAGCGCCAGGCCGATGGCCTCGTCCGCGTAGTTCATGGTGATGGCGGTTGCCAGGTCTGCGGCTGTATTGGCGAACGCCTCAATTTGCACGGCGTGATAGTCCTCGGCCTGCTTCGCCGACATCTTGTCGCCGGGCACATAGCCGTCGCCGCGCGGGCCGACACAGCCGCTGATGATGATTGGCGTTTCCGGGGTGTCGTACTCACTGCGGATTTCTTCGAGCAGGCGGACGCTCTTCCTGTTGGCTTCTGCAAGCGCGTCGCGGCTGTACCCGAGTTTGTCGCCCCAATCGGCGCTGGCCCGCCAGGTGGGAGTTTCAAGCACCAGACCGCACCGGTGCTTTTGCGCCAGTTGCGCATAGGTGCGAAAGTACTTTTTGAGGGCGCCTTCGCCGCTGGGTGTGCTGAATAGGTGGAAGGCGGCGAAATGGGGGAGGTCCTGTCCCTCAAGAAAAATCAGGGTGGTTTCAATGCCGCCGTCCGTCAGAAAGAAAGCGTCGCGCATCTGTGGCAGCGCTTGCCGGTACTTCTGCATGAGGCATCTCCTTTGGAACGTGAAGGGCGCACTGGCCAAGCTGTAATACAAGACGCAAAGAAACGACGGTGTTCAATGCGTTCCGCCGGTCAACCATTCCGGCAGCGGCTTGGGCATCGGCGGGTAGGCCCAGCTGTGTTTTTCGCCCTGCGCGTGGCAGCACCAGGAATACAGCGCGTCGTACATCACCATACCGTGGCTCAACATCTCGTGGTCGTTGTTGAAGTTGTGCGACAGGCCGAGCGAAATGGCCAAGAGTCCGGCGGCTTGCGGCGCCAGCTCCAAGCGGTCGGTGTCGGCGCCACGCACAATGGCGGCCAGGTCTTGAAGGCCTTTGCCCGCCGTGCCAGCCTGCTCGATCAGCCGGTGCTTTTTGATCAAAGTGTCAAAACTGCAATCGCTGCCGACGTGAGTGTATTCCACACCGGGCACGTCATACGGCGTGGCGCCGGTCTCTTTGGCCATACGCATCACGTCGGCGCTGGGCACGTAGAGGAACTCGGGTTCTTTGTCGATGAAGCGGGCAATCAGCCAGGGGCAGGCGATGCGGTCGATCTTCGGGCGTTCGCGGGTGATCCATTTCATGCCGGTTCTCCTTGCGGGTTGAAAACTATTTGTCAGCGAGGGGCAGATCGGCTTTTTGCCATTCGTCTATGCCGCCCTGCAAAAAGCGCGCGTTGATGCCCTGCGCACGCAGGCGCAGCGCTGTTGAGCGGCCCACTTCATGGCCGTAGACGCAATACACCACTACCTCCTTGTCGGCCGGCAGCTCGGCGGCCCACTGGGTCACGGTGGCCGGGTCGCGCCACGAAGCGCCGTCAATAAGCTTGGCGGCCTGCTCGTAGACGCCCGAGCGGCGCACGTCCAGCACGGTGGCGCTTCCCGCCTTGCCTTGCAGTTCGGCCTGCGTCACCGAAAACTCATCGCCTACGCCATGCACCCCATGCTGGTAACGCGCGTAGACCCCCGTCCAGTTGATGTTGGCCATGAAGGCATCGACCCAGGCGCCGGCGTTGGCGCCGAAGTCCATGTGGTAGGCGTGTTCGTACATGTCGAGCGCGAGGATGGGCACGCCGCCTGCGAGCGCGCAGGTGTGGTCGGCGGACCATTGGTTGCACAGCGACCCGTCGCGTGCAGAGAACGTCAGCAGCACCCAGCCCGAGCCGCCGCCCAGTGCCTTGCCCATGGCGGTGATCTCCTCGCGCCACCGCGCCGGGCTGCCAAAACTCGCCGACAGGGCCAGGTGCATCGCGGGCACGGCCGGTTTGCCGTCACCGCCCATCGAGCCGAAGTGCAGCTCATGCAGCAGCATGGAATTGGCCGCGATGAGCTCTTCGCGCTTCAGGCCGTTGAGCTGGAAGCCGGGCGCTGCGGCAAAGCTCAGCTTGCCCAGCTCTGCGCGGATGGCGTTGAGGCGCTTGACGGCGCCGCTGTAGTTGTTCTGGTGGTGGCTCTGGATGATTTTTTCAGAGATGCCGTTGAGGGACGCGGCGTTGAAGGGCAGAGGCTGGATGGCAATGCTCATGGTGTTCTCCTTGGGACAAAAATGATGCTGAAGATAATTTCGGCGGATGGCCTGCGCCCACCTGAGCCATTGCCCAAAGGAGCGCGAGCCGGGACCAGGCAGTTGGCTGGACATGGTTCAAAACAGCATCTTGACGGCAAGACCCAGCACGGCGCAAGCGGCAATCAGCCGGATCACTCCCACCTTGAACCTGAACAGCGCCACGGCGGCGGCCAGCGTGATCAGCGCAGATACCCAGTCAATGCCACCCAGAAACCCGGCGCCGAAACCTTGAGGCCACCACACGTGGTAAGCGAAGAAGAGCGCCAGGTTGGCGATCACACCGACCACGGCAGCTGTGATGGCCGTCAGCGGCGCGGTGAATTTCAAATTGCCGTGCGTGGTTTCGATAAACGGGCCACCGGCCAGGATGAAAACGAAAGAGGGCAAGAAGGTGAACCAGGTCACCACGGTGGCGGCCGCCGCGCCGGCTAGTAAAAGCGATTCGGGGCCAAAAATCTGCTTGGCCCAGCCGCCGATGAAGCCAACGAAGGCGACCACCATGATCAGCGGGCCGGGTGTGGTTTCACCCAGAGCCAGGCCGTCGATCATCTGCGCGCCGGTCAGCCACTGGTGGTGCTCCACCGCGCCCTGGTAGACATACGGCAACACGGCGTAGGCGCCGCCGAAGGTGAGCAGGGCCGCTTTGGTAAAAAACCAGCCCATCTGGGTCAATACGCCGGTGCCGCCGACAACGGCCACCAGCAGCGCGAACGAGCCGCCCCACAAGGCCAGGCCCGTCACCACGACGCGGCTCAGGGCGGCTTTGGTAAACCGGGCGTGTGGCGGGGTGGGTGTGTCGTCGTCGATCAGCGCTGCGCCGTAACTTGGCTTGACGGCGCCGTGGCCACCACCGACGATAAACACGTCGGGGAAAAACTTGCCACCAAAAAATCCGATCAGCGCAGCCACCAAAACGATGGCCGGGAAGGGCACATCAAACGCGAAGATCGCCAAGAAGGCCGCTGCCGCGATGCCCCACAACCAGTTGTTTTTCAAGGCGCGGCTGCCGATGCGGTGCGCCGCGTGCAAGACCAGCGCCGTCACCGCTGGTTTGATGCCGTAAAAGATGCCCGCCACCACGGGCAAAGCGCCAAAGGCCACGTAAATCCACGACAGCGCCACCAGAATGAACAGCGAAGGCAAGACAAACAAAGCGCCCGCGACGATGCCGCCCCAACTGCGGTGCATCAGCCAGCCGATGTAGATCGCCAATTGTTGCGCCTCGGGGCCGGGCAGCAACATGCAGTAATTCAGGGCGTGCAAAAAGCGCTTTTCGCTGATCCAGCGTTTTTGCTCGACCAGCTCGGTGTGCATGATGGCGATCTGCCCGGCCGGCCCGCCGAAACTGATGAAGCCGAGTTTGAGCCAGTACCAAAACGCTTGTGCAAAACTCACAGGCTGCGGCGCGCGTTCGGCGGACGACAAAATAACCTCGTCGCGTTGCGACTCGATGATTGAATGATTGCCGGGTTTAGTGTGTTCAGTCATTTCGACACCGAAGCCGTCTGCGCCGCATACAGCGCATCAAACACGGCAGCAGAAGCAGCGGCAAGCGCGTCGTCGTTGGCATGCACCTCGCGCAGGCCACTAAGGATGGCTTCGAGCCCGGCAGCCAGCGGCGTGGGGATGCCGCCGGTGTCCAGGAAATGCACGGCGCGCGCGATCGGCTGCAGGCGCTCATCGTGTTCCAGAGCGAAGCTGGCCATCAACACTTCAAAACTCACGCACTGCCCGACGTGGGTGAAACGCGCGCCGTCGTAGTCAAAACCGAGCGCGCCCCGCGGCGCTTTGGCCGGGTCATCAAGCCAGACGAATCGCGCCTCCTTGTCGATGAAGCGCTGGATCAACCAGGCGCAGGCCAATCTGTCCACCCAGGGCCGGGCGCGGGTGGCCCAGCGCTTGCCCTGGAATTTGGCGAGGTTCAAACGCGTGATGCTGCCAGCCACGGTTTGCGGCTCACCTTTGGAAAATCGCCGGTCGAACTCGGTGCGCAACTGTGCCAGTTCGCTGTCGGCCTGCGCTGCCGCCGGGCCGGGGTAGTAGTCAATGCGCTTCAAATTCTGCAAGGCTTCAGAGATCGCGCGAAGGCGCCGGCGCGCGTCGTTTTCACCTAGGGCGGGCAGCTCGGCAAGGCCGTCACGCAGCGTCTGGCGCCAGGCCAAATAGGCGTCGCCGCGGTCGAACTGGGCCAACACCTCCTGTTTTTGCGCGTCGTCCTGGGCCGACAAAGCCATCACCTGCGCGCTGCCGCCGTGGTCCCGCACTTCGCCCGCCAGTTGCGCAAGCGCAGGCGCGTGGGCAACC
>JANNYX010000211.1:0-5629 GCA_031410295.1 Rhodoferax sp. | reverse complement strand
TCGGCGGAACCGCGGGCGCCGCTGTCGTGGCGGCGGCTGACGGTCGCGGCGTCTACGTCGGCGCCGGCCTGCGCGGTTACGGCAAACAGAACAACCTCAAGCACAACAGCACCTACCTGACGGCCTACGCCCACAACCAGACCCTGCTCGTCAAAGAAGACCAGTCGGTGCGCAGGGGCCAAAAAATCGCCGAAATGGGCAGCAGCGATACTGATCGCGTGAAGCTGCACTTTGAGGTGCGCCGTCAAGGCAAGCCGGTCGATCCGTCGAAGTATTTGCCGCCAAGGTAAACGGAACCAAGTCATGACCGCACCGGATCAACCCCTTGAAAAGGTCGACGGGGCGGGTCTGAGGCCGACGCCTCTGCCAAGAAAAGTGGCGGAGCTCAGAATTAAAAAGAAATCCAGCGCTATTGCCGTCGCAAATAAAAAAAACATTGCTATCCATAATGTATCTAATTTGGAGGCAAAATCAGCTGAAATTTACCCTGAGGACATTCGAAACGGAAATCCTGTTGATCCGGTTTCTGTCGATTCCCTCGCGCGTTATTTGCATGGCGTGCGCCGCACCAAGCTGTTTACGCCTGAAGAAGAGTTTGACGCGGCCATGCGGGCGCGCCAGGGCGATTTTCTGGCGCGCCAAAGCATGATCGAGCACAACTTGCGCCTGGTGGTGAGTATTGCCAAGTCGTGCCTGGGCCGTGGCGTGCCGCTGTCGGACCTGATTGAAGAAGGCAATCTGGGTTTGATGCACGCCATCGACAAATACGAACCCGAGCGCGGTTTTCGCTTTTCCACTTACGCCACGTGGTGGATCCGCCAGTCGGTCGATCGCGCCGTTATTTACCAGGGGCGCGCGGTGCGCCTGCCGGTGAACGTGGTGCGCGAATTGCAGCAGGTACTCAAAGGCTGGCGCGTGCTTGAAAACGACCCCGACTACACGGCAAAACACCCGCACGGCGTGCGACCCGAGGATGTGGCGGCATTGCTGGGGCGGGACGCGCACGAAGTCACAGAATTGCTGGCCTTGGCCGAAGCGCCCAAATCACTTGATGCCAGCCTGACCAATTCAGGTGACGGCGCCAGCGACGGCAATACGCTCGGCGATGCCCTGATCGACGAGACCACCCTTGACCCGAGCGGGGTGACGCAATTGCACCAGGTTGAACGCCTGCTGGAGCAATGGACCCACACGCTCAGTACGCGCGAATGTGAAGTGCTGGAAGGCCGTTTTGGACTGGGTGACCGCGAGCCCGAAACTCTGGACACGTTGAGCCTGCGCCTGGGTCTTACGCGCGAACGTGTGCGCCAGGTGCAGAACGAAGCCCTGGCCAAGCTCAAATCTTATTTGGGCAACCGCGGCATCACCCGCGACGCGCTCCTCTAGGAGCCTCGGTGGGGGCGCACTTGGCGCTACGGCCACCTGAGACAATCAGGGCATGAGCGCCGCCGCCAAACTTGCAAAGATCACAAAATCCACCCCCAACCCTGACTCTGCCGCTGTCCCAGGAACCGGGGCAACGGTCTACCCGCTGCCTGAAATCCTGACCATTGAGTCGCTCGACATCGAAGCCCAGGGCATCGCCCACCGGGCTGACGGCAAGGTGGTTTTCATTGAAGGCGCCTTGCCGTTCGAGCGGGTTGAATGCAACGTGCATCGCAAAAAGAACAATTGGGAGCAAGGCGTGGTGACGAAAATCCACCGCGAATCGTCCCAACGCGTCAAGCCGCAATGCCCGCATTTCGGCCTGCACACCGGCGCCTGCGGCGGCTGCAAGATGCAGCACCTGCACGTGGGCACGCAGGTGGCCGTGAAGCAGCGGGTGCTTGAAGACAACCTCTGGCACCTGGCCAAAGTGAAGGCCGACAACATCCTGCGCGCGATCGAGGGGCCAGCCTGGGGTTACCGCTACCGCGCGCGCCTCTCGGTGCGCAACGTGCTGAAAAAAGGCGCTGTGCTGATCGGCTTCCATGAGCGCAAAAGCCGCTACGTCGCCGACATGAAAGAGTGCCATGTGTTGCCGCCGCATGTCAATGCCATGCTGCTGCCGCTGCGTGATTTGATTGCGTCGCTGGACGCCAACCAGACTTGCCCGCAGATCGAGCTGGCGTGTGGCGACACCGTCACGGCGCTGGTGCTGCGCCACCTGGAGCCTTTGAGCGGCGCCGACAAAGTCCGCCTACGTGTTTTTGCAGCGGCGCACCCCGGCCTGCAATGGTGGCTGCAAGCCAAAGGGCCCGAAACCGTGGCCTTGCTCGATGAAGGTGGCGAACAACTCAGTTACGCCCTGGCGGAATTCGGCATCACCATGCCCTTTAAACCGACCGATTTCACCCAGGTCAATCCGCACATCAACCGCGTGCTGGTGGCCAAGGCACTGCAATTGCTGGACGTGCAAAAACACGAGCGCGTCATCGACTGGTTTTGCGGCCTGGGCAATTTCACGCTGCCGCTGGCGACCCAGGCTGGTTCGGTGTTGGGTGTTGAAGGCGCCGAAAGCCTGGTGGCGCGCGCGCGTGAAAACTACAAGGAAAATCAGCTTGAGGCCGACATAAAAAGGCCATTGTGTGCTACGAATTATGTAGCACGTGATTTGTTTGGCATGACACCTGACATGCTGGTTCAAGACGGTGTCGCCGACCGTTGGTTGATCGACCCGCCGCGGGAAGGTGCGTTTGCCTTGGTCAAAGCGCTGGCCGATTTGCACCAGCGGCAGGTGAACCCGGGCGGGGCCGTTTCACTGAGTCCCGAAACCACGCCGGTACCCATGCCCGCTGCCGCGCCGGCAGAATCCGCAGCGCCAACATCCAGGTCGATCGCCGCTGCCCAGGCGGCACTGGCGTGGACGCGCCCCAAACGCATTGTCTACGTCAGTTGCAACCCGGCCACCCTGGCGCGCGACGCCGGTGTGCTGGTGCATCTGGGCGGCTACCGCTGCTCGTTCGCGGGGGTGGTCAACATGTTCCCGCATACGGCGCATGTGGAGAGCCTTGCGGTGTTTGAGCGGGGCGCCTGAGCGCGCTTCAGGGTCGCACCTTGTACGGCACGGGAGCGCCAAGCCTGGTCTGCCCGCTGGTGCGAACCAGCACCACCGCCTGCAACACGTTCGGGATCGATTTGCCCACGTTTTCAATCTGCGTGGTGATCATGCCGTGGTCAAACGCGGTGTAGGCGTCGCCCGCCATGCAGCCTTCAATCGTGACGATGCGCCCTTGCACCGTCGCCCAAAGTGACGAATTGACCAGCGGCGAATGGGTGTACAGCTGATTGACTGCCAACGCCGCCTTCAGCGCCTTGGCGATGTCGGCATCGTATTCATAGGCGTTGGGCCGCTCACAGGCGCCGGCCAGCCAGCAGCTGGCGCCCTTTTCGGCGCGACGGTGGGCCTGTGCCGCACGTTCTTCAACCCGGATGAACGGTCCCAGCGGCACCGGGCAATCGGACACGGCAGCGGTGAACTGGAAAAACGGGTCGTTGAACCAGTTTTGCAAGGCTGCCGGTTCTGCGGCGGCGGACGACTGTTGGGCAACAACGGAAGTTCCCAATGCCAGCGTGAGTGACAGACCTGTGGCCAGGAGTAAGCGCGCGAAGCCGTGCATAAAGATGGTTGTTGGCCAGGTCATAAGTGCTTTTGCCGCCCAGGCGGCCGGGGTGTCAACAAAGTTTGGTCTGGCTCCAGACCGATGCCATTCTTCGCCCGAGGAGCTGTTCCGACGCCTGAATTTGTCACGGCGGTCAGTGCAATCAGGCACCCGAAAAAGCCAAAGGCCCCCGAAGAGGCCTTTGCAGTGGCGCCGGGCAGCGCCAGTTGGCAAGGCGAGGATCAATCCCGCTCGCCACCCAGACCCAACAAGGCCAGCAACGCCTGGAACACGTTCAAAATGTCCAGATACAACGCCAGCGTGGCGCTAATGTAGTTGGTCTCTCCGCCGTCGATAATGCGTTTGAGGTCATACAACATGAAGGCGCTGAAAATGCCGATGGCCGCGACCGCGATCGCCATCATGCCGGCGCTGGATGCGACGAACACGTTGATGATGGAGCCGACCATCAGCACCACAGCGCCGACCATCAGCCATTTGCCCATGCCTTCCAGGCTGCGCTTGATCACGGTCGAAAGCGAAGCCATCACGAAGAACACACCGGCGGTGCCGCCAAAGGCCATCATGATGATGTCGGTGCCGTTTTTGAAGCCCAGCACCATGCCGATCATGCGCGAGAGCATCAGGCCCATGAAGAACGTGAACGCCAGCAACACCGGTACACCCGCAGCCGAGTTTTTGGTTTTCTCGATGGCGTAGATGAAACCAAACGCGCCACCCAGGAAAACGATGAGGCCCAGGCCACCCGTGAGCGACTGTGTAATGCCCGTGGCGACGCCCAGCCAAGCGCCCAGCACGGTGGGAACCAGGCTCAGCGCGAGCAGCCAATAAGTGTTGCGCAATACCTTGTTTCGCTCGATGACCGAGGTGCCGGAGCCGAAGCCCGTGCCTGTGTCAATGGTTTGAACTTGCTCTGTCATGTCAATTACTCCTTCAAATGCTGCCTCAAGGTGTCCAACAATGTAGTGTCCAACTTTGGCAACACCGGGCAGATGGGGCGAATTCTAGGGAAAATCAAGGCCGTTTTGTGGCTTGCCCCTGATTTCTTTGTGACAATCGGGCCCGGGTCTGCATCTGCAGGCTATTACCTTTACGTTCAAGCGCCACCCACCATGAAGTCCACTTATATCCTTGATGCCAACGACGCATCGGCCATCCTCGCTGCCGCTGAAACCGAGGCGCTCGCCAACCATTGGGCGGTGGTGATCGCCATTGTGGACGCCGGTGGCCACTTGATGGCCTTGAAACGCCTGGATGGTGTGGCCACGATTTCCTCGCATATTGCGCCGGCCAAGGCCCGCACTGCGGCACTGGGCTGCCGCGAATCGCGTATTTATGAAGAAATGATCAATGGCGGGCGCGTCTCCTTTTTAAGCGCACCCCTGCTCGAAGGCATGCTTGAAGGCGGCGTGCCGATCCTCAAGGAAGGCCAATGCATCGGCGCGGTGGGCGTCAGCGGGGTCAAGTCGTCCGAAGACGCGCAGATCGCCCGCGCCGGCATCGCTGCGCTTGGGCTGTAATTTTCGGGTGCTTGTATAAGAAATAAGGATTGAATATTGACATAATTTAGTTTAGGTCTAAACTAAATACATGAATATTCTGTGTATTGGTGGCGGCCCGGCGGGTTTGTATTTCGCGCTCTTGATGAAGCAGCAGGACCCGGCCCACAGCGTCACCGTCGTCGAGCGCAACAAGCCGTTTGACACCTTTGGCTGGGGCGTGGTGTTGTCAGACCAAACACTGGACAACCTGAAAATTGCCGACCCGGTCTCGGCAAAATTGATCGGTGCGGCGTTCAACCATTGGGACGACATCGAGGTTTTCTTCAAGGGGCGCAGTGTGCGTTCAGGCGGCCACGGCTTTTGCGGCATTGGGCGCAAACGGCTTTTGAACATCCTGCAGGAGCGTTGTCTGGCCCTGGGCGTCGAACTGGTTTTTGAGACAGACGTGGCCGACGATCAGGCGCTGGCTGCGCAGTACAACGCCGACCTGGTGATCGCCTCTGACGGCCTCAACAGCCGCATCCG
>JANNYX010000210.1:0-3264 GCA_031410295.1 Rhodoferax sp. | reverse complement strand
TGCACGTTCTGGATGAACTGATGCCGCAGGCCGCGCTTGAAGACCGCGGTGCACAGCGTCGCGACGCTGACCTTCATCAACCGCTCTCGGGTGTCTGGCTTCACTTCAGTCCTCCCATGGCGATGTCACGCCGTGTTCCTGGGCCGTGCGCACGAGCGCTGCACGTGTAGCGTCGTCGTAGCCGATGCCGTCGCGTCGCGCGGTGGCGAGGCTGCGCGCCGCCGCATCGCCGGGCATGCGCACCGGCTTGGACGCATCGATCGGCCGGTTGGCGCGGCAGCGCTCGCCGAAGTGGTCCATCAGGCGCGCGAACTCGTCGCGCCCGGCAAACAGCGCCGGGTCGATCAATTGCAC
Source organism: Rhodoferax sp. (assembly GCA_031410295.1). Lineage (GTDB taxonomy): Bacteria > Pseudomonadota > Gammaproteobacteria > Burkholderiales > Burkholderiaceae_C > JANYCG01. Next base: position 2,910 of record JANNYX010000210.1, on the reverse strand, counting down.
GAAGGTGTTGCCGCCCCAGCGCTTGGGCGCATCGAGACGGCCGTGACCTGCCAGGCCCTGCGACAGCGCCTCGACCATCAGCGACAGGCCAAACCCTTTGTGGCCGTATTCGCGGCCACCCATCAATTGCAAAGAGCCGCGCGGTGTGTTGTGTTCCAGCACCGTCGGATCGCGCGTTGGCACACCTTCACCATCTAGCAGCCAGGGGTGCTCAAACAGCTCCCCGCGCGCGTGTTTTTGCCGTGTCATCGAGGTGATGGCGGAGCAAATGTCAACCAACACCGCATTGGGCGTGCCAGGGTAACCAAGGGCGAAGGGGTTGGGCGTCATCAGCGCCTGGGTGCCGCCGAAGGGCGCAACGCGCTGGCCGGCCGGGTCAGAGTTGGTGATGAGCGCGATGCATCCCTGGTCGGTGGCAATTTTGCACAGCGCCGCCAGGCAGCCGATGTGGTGGTTGCGCTTGATGGCGATGGCGGCCAGGCCGAATTTTTCAGCGCGGGGCAGGCAGGTTTGTATCGCCTGTTCGACCAGCCACAGCCCGGGCAGGTAATGCCCATCCCACAGTGCGCAGGTAGCGCCGTTGTCTTTCACCACGGCGTACGAGCCGGTGGTCGCCATGCTGCCTTTTTGAATTTCTGCCAGGTACGCAGGTGCCTGCGCCAGGCCGTGGGTGCGCCGGCCCATGGCGTCGGTGAGCACCAGCAGGCGGGCGACCGACGCGGCCTTGTCGGCCTCCATGCCGGCTTTTTCGAACAGGCTCTGGGCGAAACTTTCCAGCCGCTGGACGTCAAATCGTTCCACGTTTGACTCGCTCAAACCAGGTGCCTGCTTATGCCGTTCCTTCAATTTCCTTGCCCGCCTTCTCGATCACCGCGCTCCAGCGTTTGCGTTCCCCAGCGAGGAAGGCGCTGAGTTCGGCCGGGGTCGAAGTCAACACCTCGGCGCCGGCGGCGACCAGGCGGACGCGCACGTCGGGCGAGCGGATCACACTGATCAAAGCAGCGGCAAGTTTATCGACGGCGGCTTTGGGCATCGTTGAGGCTACGCCCACCCCTTGGTAGGAGCCGGATTCAAACGTCGGCAGGCCTTGCTCAGCAATGGTCGGCATGTGGCCGACCAGCGCCATGCGCGTTTTTTTGCTGATGCCGATCACTTTGAGCCTTCCAGCGTTCACCAAGGGCAGTGTGGCCAACATGCCATTCAAGACGACATGGGTCACGCCCGCTGCGGTGTCGGCGATCGACTGTGCGCCGCCCCGGTACGGCACGTGTTGCCACTTCATGCCGGTGAGTTGCGCGATTTCGACCATGCCCAAATGGTTGGGTGAACCGGCGCCGCTGCTGGCCACGTTGAGTTTGGTCTTTTTGGAGAACTCCACCATCTCCTTGATATTGTTAAAGGGCAACGAGGGGTGCGCCACCAGCATGTGCGGCGAATAGGCGAGCAAGGTCACGCCCTGCAAGTCGGTGGGTTTCCAGCTCAGGTCTTTGTACAGAAGCGGGGCCAGTGCCACCGAGCCCATGTCGGAGAGCACCATGGTGTGGTTGTCGGTGGCCAGCGCGGCCACACCCACGCCAATGTTGCCGTTGGCGCCGGTGCGGTTTTCAACGATCACCGTGGTTTTCAGCAATTCGCTCAAGGGGTTGGAGATGATGCGGGCGATCGCGTCCGAGGTGCCGCCAGGTGCAAACGGGATGATGATTTTCAGCGTCTGGCTGGGCCAGGCGGCCTGCGCGTGGGCGCTGACGCCTGCCGCGACAAGTGCACTGGCCGCGGTGGTGGTGAGGACTTGGCGGCGGTTTAGCATGGTGGCTCCTTCGGGCGGTGAGTTTTCACCTTGTGGTAATTGGGTTCTGACCCCAATTCTTTTTCACACTTTTTTTAAATCTCAATAGATCGCGGGCTCGGGCACCGGTGCGCCAAACGAGGTCTCGAGAAAATCGAAATCGCAGCCTTGGTCGGCCTGCATGATGTGCCGGGAATACATCCAACCGTAACCGCGTTCGAAACGTTTGGGCAGCGGCGTCCAGGCCGCCTTGCGCCGCGCCAATTCAGCGTCGCTCATTTCCAGGTGGATGCTGCGCGCGGCCACATCCACACTGATGATGTCGCCGGTCTGCACCAGAGCCAGCGGGCCGCCGATGTAAGACTCGGGCGCCACGTGCAGGATGCAGGCGCCGTAACTGGTGCCGCTCATGCGGGCGTCTGAAATGCGCACCATGTCTTTGACGCCCTGTTTCACCAGCTTGGTCGGTATCGGCAACATGCCCCACTCGGGCATGCCGGGGCCGCCCTGCGGGCCGGCGTTGCGCAGCACCAGCACGGTGTTTTCGGTCACATCCAGGTCCGGGTCGTCGGTGGCTTTTTTCAAGGCTGCGTAGTCGTCAAACACCAGTGCCGGGCCGCTGTGTTTGAGGAACTTCTGCGCGCAGGCGCTGGGTTTGATGACGCAACCATCGGGCGCCAGATTGCCCTTCAGCACGGCCCGCGCGCCTTCGTTGTAGATGGCATTGGAGAGTGGGCGGATCACATCGTCGTTGTGAACCTGGGCGCCTTCGATGTTCTGGCCGAGGGTGTTGCCGCTGACGGTCATCGCATCAAGCTTCAGGTGGCCGGTCAGGCGGCTCATCAGGCCGGTCATGCCGCCGGCGAAGTAAAAATCTTCCATCAGATAGGTTCTGCCGCTGGGCCGGATGTTGGCGATCACCGGTACCTTGCGGCTGGCGGCGTCGAAGTCGGCCAGGTCCACCTCACAATGTTTGCCGGCGCGGCGCGACATCGCCACCAAGTGCACGATGGCGTTGGTGGAGCAACCCATGGCCATGGCGACCACGATGGCGTTCAAAAACGAGTCGCGCGTGAGCAGGCGTGCCGGCGTCAGGTCTTCCCACACCATGTCGACCACGCGGC
>JANNYX010000209.1:0-6178 GCA_031410295.1 Rhodoferax sp. | reverse complement strand
TGGTGTGATTTAAATATGTGGTAAACATAAAAATACAACAAAACTATACTTAATAGGCCGTCTAATAATAACAATTGTTTGATATTATTAATATAGCGTAAATGGTTTAATATTAATTAAAATACTTTTATTAACTAATTCTAAACCATTTACGCTATATTAATAATATCAAACAATTGTTATTATTAGACGGCCTATTAAGTATAGTTTTGTTGTATTTTTATGTTTACCACATATTTAAATCACACCAACAATCCGCTTAATGAAGAATCCCCACACTGTCGCCGCGCTTGAGGCAGTTTTTGCCGCTTTGTTTGCCCGCGTACATCGCCGCGTCGGCGAGTTTGAGCAGCTGCGGCGTGTCGCGTGAATCCAGCGGCGCCAGCGCATAACCAATGGTCAGCCCGACACTGCAGGTCTGTGCGCCGAGTTTGAACGGCAGCGCAAACGCCTGCAACATTTTCTCGCCCAGGTCGTGCACCTGCTGCAGGTTCTGCAGGTCGCGCGACATCACCAGAAATTCGTCGCCACCCAGGCGCGAAATCACGTCGCTGCTGCGCAGGGTGGCTTTGAGGCGGTGGGCCACGGCGATCAGCAAGGCGTCGCCAACGTCGTGTCCGTGCTGGTCGTTGACCTGCTTGAAACCGTCCAGGTCGAGCATGTAGACGCCAAGCATTTTTTCGCGGCTGGCGCTGCCGATGGCCGCCGTGATGGCGCTGTGCAGACTGCGCCGGTTGGGCAGGCCGGTGAGCGGGTCGGTGTGGGCCAGCAGCTGCAGGCTGTCGCGCTCATTCTTGGCGCTTTGCACCGCGCTTTGCAGCGCCTTGGTGCGCAGGCCCAGCACCCGCATGAAGAGCAGCATGTCAAACGTGGCGCCGAACTGGAACGAGTGCAGGGTCCAGAAACTGGCGCCAATGCGGCCCTTGATGACTTCAATCAAGATCGACGTGGTGACGAAATAAACCGCCCAGGCCAGCAGGAAGTAGACGCCGACACTGTCGCCACGGCGCGCGCGGCGCAGGGCGCCGGGCAGGCCCAGGAGCGAGGGCGCCAGGCCCAGGGTCGAGACGATCAGCGTGACCTGCTCCACGTTGATCCAGTCCATGGCAAAACAGAAGGCAAAAAACACCATCAAGCCGGCGCCGGCCTTCATCAGTTTGCTCAGCCAGGGTTTCATGTCGTCGCCGGCCAGCGCCTGCTCGATGAAGAGGAACGAGCCGGTCGATGCCATCATGGCCGAGAGGCCGCCCACGTGCAGCTCCATCCAGGGGTTGTCGGGCCAGACATACTGCGCGCCAATGCCGAATTGCAGCAGTGAAAACAGCAGGCTGCCAAAGATGAGGATGGCGTATTTGACAAACAGGTGTTCGCCCAGGGTGACCCATTGCGCCAGGCTGTAAACCAGGAGGCACAGCGCCAGGCCGGTCAAGAGGCCCTGCAACATCTGTTCACCCAGCGCCTTGGCGTGAAAGGCCGCGGGTTTGGCCAGCGTGATCGGCAGGATCATCGAGCCCTTGTTTTCAACGCGCAGGTAGAGGTCATAGGTGGCGCCCGGTGTCAGGCTCAGCCCGACACTGTTGGCGCGGCTTTCCACCGGTTTTTTTGCCCGCGGCACCAGGTTGCCCAAGGTGACGTGCTGTAGCACCTGGTTGTTGGAAACCAGGTGAACGTCGATCCGGTTGATCACCGGGTAATCAATGTCCAGCACCCAATTGCCGTTGCCTTGAGCCCCCACCACGAAGGGAATTTGCAACCAGACCGCGTCGGTGCGCATGCCCAGGGTCCCATAGGCGGTATCGGGTTTTTTGAAGGCGGGTTTCGATTGCAGAATCTGCTCGATGGTGATGTTTTTCTGCGGATCGTCCAGGATCGTCACCAGGGGCCAGACCTGCACGATCGGTTGCGCGTCGTCCAGGACAATCGCGGGCGTTGCCGCTTGCGCAGTGGTGGCCAACCCGGCTAAGAGGAACAGGACCGCCGCCAGCGCAGCCGTCCACGCGCGCCTGGCCGACTGCCAGCAAGCCAGGGTTTTACCCACGGCGGCTGGCACCGGCTGGCTGGCGCCAGGCGCCGGATTGGGTGAGTTTGTCTTCCAATTTGTTCATCCAATCGGGCGCTTTGGCGTCTTCGCTCCAGGTTTGCATGGCATTTTTGACATCGTTCAGCACGTGGGCTGGCAGCTTCAGCGGCCGGGTTTGATCCAGCAGGACCTTGCTCATAAAATGGTAACCGAGCACGCGGGTGATCAGCCGCGAGATTGAAAACTCGGGCAGCAGGAGGCGAACCAGGCTGTCAATGACACGCGTCGACAGCATGAATACGGCAAACAGCAGCTTGGCAAACCAGGAGACCCGCCCATTGACACCGATCTCGTTGGCGGTGGCGGCGCCGCACAAATACCGCGTCATCAGGACCGGGAACGGTTTCAGAATTTTGAAGGGAATCGCGTTTTCCATCGCCGCCATCAAGGCCTTGCCCAGCGCTGGGCGAACGTCGGCGCCAGGATCTGCCAAGGGCGCCCGCTGGCGCGCCTGCATCTGCATCTGCGCGAACAGCGCCTGCGCCTGCGGCATACTGTCGGCCATGAGTTCGCGCCGGATGCCCAGCACGTGACCGACGACATTCCAGGCGTGCAGGTAGGCCTCTTCGTCAGCCGGCTTGAGCGCCAGCCCCAGCGTGCGCAGGCTGCGCAGGAAAACGTAGCCAAAAGTGAGCAGCGTGTAGGCCAGTTCTTCCTGATTGCAAGGCAGGCCGTCTTCGCCGGTTTTCCAGCCGTGGGCGAACAAGGCCTCGTGCATGTTGCTGTTTTGCCCCGCCGCAACCAGGGGCGCGATCACGCCGGCGCCGGGCAGATGCCGCTTGTCATCCAGCGCCGCCAGAGCGCTGGCCGGGCTGCCGCGCAGGATCAGGTGGCGGATGCTGGCGTGGATCAGGCGCACCTTGAGGATCTGGGCGATGCCGCTGCCATTGGGCATCAACAGGCCGCCGTGCATCATCACCGGGAAAATCATGGCCGCCGTGGCGCGAATGCGGTGTTCGGTATGTTGCTCAAGCGCGCCCGAAATATGCAGGACGTCTGCGAGGTCCGGCACGACATAACACTCCGGCAAACTTGAACAAAACAAGAGCGTGCACGACAAGGCGCCGTAGTCCATGAAAAGCGCCTCAGCGCGTTCAATTTTTGCCGGGTCAGCCCAAGCCGGCAACTCATGGCCGTCACGCAAGTAGGCCTGCAGCGCGGTCACGGTTTCTGGTGGCAAGCCAGTTGGCGCCAGCGGCCAATTCAGCAAACTCTGGTTGCTGACCCAGGCGCCAAACTGTCGGTTGACGAGGGTAATGCGCTCAATCGCGAGGTTTTTGCCAACGCCGCTGGCCGCCACGCCGGGCGCCGCAACGACAGTCGAGATGGTCTGGTCGGCCAGCGGGTCGGCCAGGAACTGCATATGCGCCAGCCGCTCGTTGCTGACACCACTGATTTGCGTCAGCGTCGCCGCATCGTGTTGCGGGTTGCTGCGCCAGCGCCACCAGCCCGCCAACGCACACAAAAGCGGAATGCCCATCGCGAACGCCGCCACCGTGCGGGTTTCGACCGGGTGGCCTTTGAACATCTGGAACACCATGGAGAAGGCGTAAATCGACAGCGGCAGCAAGGCATCCCACGGGCTGTAGCCAGTGTTCACGGCCAGAGCGCGCTGCGGTGTCGTCAGGCGAAAAGTGGCCACGATGGCGAAGGCCACCAGCATCCAGCCGAAGAAGCCTTCAAGCGTTTCGCCAAACCACCAGCCATCGGTCTTGGCCATGATCCAGGCGTTGAGCACGTAAACCATGTAGGGGTCGGCGGCCAGGTCATACGCCGTCACCAGGGCCGCTGCCAGAAACGACATGAACAGCGCTGCGGTTTTTGACACAGCGACGTTCAACGGGCTTTGCCAGACGATCAGATTGCTGATCACGTAACCCACGTAACACAAGGCAAACCACATCAGCGGAATGATCATGGGCACGTCGCCCAACTTCCAGCCCAGGACATCGGTGTAGACATAACTGCCAAAAAACCAGCCGCGCGACGCGCCCATGTGTTCTGCAAACCAGCCGAAAACGACACCGATCACGACAAACTTGAGGGCTGGTTTGGCGCCCAGCAGATGCGTTGCATTGGCCCAGCAGAAGGCGAACATCAGCACCGCGCATGCCACCAGTGCAACGGTGGTGTCGTTGTGGCTGCGCAGGGCCATGGCGAGCAAAAACGCGGCCAGCAAGGCATAACTCGTCTTGGGCGCTATCGATTCAAGAAATTTCATCACGTCTCCAACGCTCGGTTCGAGCCGGCTGTGGCTAACCGTATTTTTCTGCAGGCTTTATTATGCTAGCCTTTTGATAGCCGCTGGCGAACGCAAGCAAGGAGAAAGGGCCGCCAAAACCCTTACAACACGCGACCCAGGTGTTGTTGCAACTGCTGCGCGGTTTCGAACTGCACCGCCTGCCAGCCGCAGGCTTGCGCGGCCTGCACATTGCTCTTGAGGTCGTCGATGAAAAGGGTATGGTGGGGGTCAAGTCCGAAACGGTGTTGCAAAAGCTCAAAAATCTCGGGCTGCGGTTTGATGAGTTGGACATCGCCCGAAAAAATGCCGCCCTCAAAGAGGCCCAGAAACTCGTGACGCTGCTCGAGCGCGCGCGCAAAGGGGCTCGGCATGTTGGAGAGGAAGTGCAGCCTCACATCACCTTGCGCCCGGCGCCGCTGTGCCAAGTCGCGCAACAATTGCACCGTGCCGTCGATGGGTGTGAGGCGATCGGGGATCTGCGCCACCAGCTCGCCGAACTTCGCGCTGTCCAGCTCCAGACGGTGTGCCGTGCGCAGCACCACATCCTCAAGCGCCAGGGCGCCCTGGTCGAAGGCCTGCCAGTCTGGGTGATGAAACACGTCTGCCGCCAGTGCCTTGGCCTGCTGCAGCGACTGCGCCCGCTTGGGAAACCAGTCGCGCAGGATTTCGTCCGGCTGCCAGTTGAAGAGGACAGCGCCAAAATCGAACACCAGGTTCATTGGCAGAGGCGCTCTAGAAGCCCGGCGCTGGACCCGTCAAGCCCAGCCGTGTCGCCGCTGACCAGCCGCGCTTCGACATCTTTGGCCAGCACCTTGCCCAGCTCGACGCCCCACTGGTCAAAACTGTTGATGCCCCACAGGCTGCCCGAGACAAACACACGGTGTTCCTGCAGGGCGATAAATGCGCCCAGGGATTCGGGTGTCAATTCTTCGAGCACGAAAAACGTGCTGGGCCGGTTGCCGCTGAAATGGCGGTGACCGCCCGCGTCTGCCTTGCCGGTCATCAAGGCCTGGGCCTGGGCCAGCACGTTGGCCAAGAGCAAGCGGTGGTGGCCTGGCAGGTCATGCGTGGGCCGCTTGACGGCAATGAATTCAACCGGCACCACGTCGGTGCCCTGGTGCAACATCTGGAAATAAGCGTGTTGCCCGTTGGTGCCGGGTTCGCCCCAAAGCACAGGCGAAGTTGCAAATGGCAAAGTGGCGCCGTCAATGTCAACACGCTTGCCGTTGCTCTCCATCTCGAGCTGCTGCAAGTAGGCCGGCAGACGCTTCAAGGCGCTGTGGTAGGGCGCGATGGAGCGGCTGGTGAAGCCCAGAAAGTTGCGGTACCAGACGTCCAGCAACCCCAGGCGCACCGGCAGGTTGTGCTCCAGCGGCGCCGTGCGGAAGTGTTCATCCATGGCATGTGCGCCGGCCAGAAACTCACGAAACCCGTTGGCCCCAACGGCGATCGCCAGCGGCAAACCAATCGCCGACCAGAGGGAATAACGGCCCCCTACCCAATCCCAGAAACCGAAGGTGGTGCGGATGCCGAACTCGGCCGCGGCGGCGACGTTGGTTGTCAGTGCGGCGAAATGCCGGGCCGTGTCAGTGCCCCCCTGGGCCATGAACCAGCCCTTGGCCGACGCCGCATTGGTCATCGTCTCGATGGTCGTGAAAGTCTTGCTGGCGATTAAAAACAGCGTGTTCGCCGGTTTGAGCGGCTTGAGCGTCGCCGCCAGTTCATGCCCGTCGACGTTGGAGACAAAGTGGAAACGCTTGCCCGCCACGGCAAAACCGGCCAGCGCCAGCACCGCCATTTGCGGCCCCAAATCGGAGCCGCCAATGCCGATGTTGACGACATCGGTGATGGCATCG
>JANNYX010000208.1:0-4292 GCA_031410295.1 Rhodoferax sp. | reverse complement strand
CGGGCCGGCGTCGATCGGCCACATCTACGGCGAGCTGATGAAGGCGACCCTGGGCATCAACATGGTCCACGTGCCCTATCGGGGCGGCGCGCCGATGACCACCGACCTGATCGGCGGCGTGGTGCCGGTAGGGATCGACGTGCTGACCGCCTATGTGCCGTACTTCAAGACCGGCCAGCTGGTGCCGCTGGCGGTCACTTCGGCCAACCGCTCGCCGCTGGTGCCCGACGTGCCCAGCGTGGTGGAGGCGGGCTACCGCAAGCTGGTGCTGGACAACTTCTTCGGCCTGTCGGGCCCGCCCAGGATGCCGGCCGACGTGGTGGCGCGCCTGAACTCCGTCTGCAACGAAATCCTGGCGCAGGCGGATGTCAAGAAGCGCATGCTGGACCTGGGCATCACCACCCTGCCGGGCAGCGCGGAGAGTTTCACGGCCTACGTGCGTGGGCAGGTGAACACATTGGCGCCCATCGTCAAAGGCGCCGGGGTCAAACTCTGATTCTGTTTCCGATTCAACGCGATTCGTCGTTGCAGCGCCTTGCCGTGCCAAAGCACTGTCAGCGTCGCTGTGCCTAGTCTCGCGCCGAATTGGAAGCAGAATGAAACTCCAGCTTTTGTCCGACCTGCACCTGGAGGTGCACCCGCACTTCGTGCCCACGCCTGCACCCGGTGCAGACTTGCTGGTGCTGGCCGGCGATATTGGTTCGTATCAGACCAACTCGCAACTTATCGACGACGACTTCGGACTGGCCCGTTTTTCGCCGCACACGGGCTGGCCGACGCCGGTGCTTTACTTGCCGGGCAACCACGAATATGACCTGCTGGAGTTTGACGCGACGCACACACGACTGCGCGAAACCTGCCAACGCCTGGGCCTGATCTGGCTCGAGCGTGAAGTGTTGACCCTGACGCAAATCATGGGCCGGCCGTCGGAAAACATCCGTTTCGTCGGCACTACTTTGTGGAGCGACTTCGACGCGCTGGGGCCCACCAGCGGAGATTCACCGACCGCCTTGCAAGAGCAGCTGAAAGCCCGTGAGAAAGCCTTTCGCGCCGCCAATTTTTATTTGAAAAAAGCCGCCACAACACGTTTTGGCGAACCGATGCTGGCCGAACAAATGCGTGACCAGGCGCTCTTGTGCATCGACTGGCTGCGCGCCGCTTTGGCGACGCCGTTTGACGGCAAGACCGTCGCCATCACGCACTTTGCCCCCAGCCTCAAAAGTGCCGACCCGCGTTACGGCCTGACGCCCGGCACTGCCGGGTTTTGCAGCAACCTCGATGAGCTGCTCCCGATGGCGGACCTGTGGCTGCACGGACACCTGCATGCACCCTCGGATTACCGCGTGGTCAAGTGCCGTGTGGTGGCCAACCCGATGGGATATGCGCGCAAGAACGAACAAAACGCCTTCCAGCCCGAAATGTTGCTGGACGTATAAACAAACCAGCATTAGGCCGTCATAATCATTGGATAGCTTGCTATTATTAATGTAGCACACGTGTGCCCGGCAAGTTGATTTGCATCAAGCTGCAGCGCGCGCCTGTGCTTAGAATGAAAGCCACTTCACGGAGGTTTCATGAAAATCCTGCTCGCGGTTGACGGCAGCAAATTCACCAAGAAAATGCTGGCCTACCTGACCACCCACAACGACCTGTTTTCGCCCAGCCACAGCTACACGCTGTTCCACGCGCGCCCGGCGCTGCCGGCGCGGGTGGCGTCGGTGGTGGGTAAATCCGTGGTCAGTGACTACCACTCGGAAGAGGCCGAAAAAGTCTTGTCGCCGGTGGTGAAATTCCTGCTGCGCCACGGCATCAACGCCAAAAGCGCCTGGACGCCCGGCCCGCTGGGCCAGACCATTGCCGACTACGCCGCAACCAACAAGTTCGACATGGTCGTCATGGGCTCCCACGGCCACGGTTCCTTCGTCAACCTGGTGATGGGTTCGGTGGCCACCCAGGTGCTGGCCAATTGCAAGGTGCCGGTGCTTCTGGTGCGTTGAGGTTGTCAGTAACCGGCGACCAGGTCAACCTGGTTCAACAACGCTTCACCCGCGCGGTAACGCCTGAGGTTTTCCAAAAATCGTTCGGCCGCACGTTCAAACATTCTGGATTGCGCACGGCCCGAAAGGTGCATGCTGATGTGCGCATTGGGCAGCGTCCACAACACGTGTTCTGACGGCAACGGCTCGGGGTCGGTCACATCGAGGAAGGCGGCGGCGATGGTTTTGTCTTGCAAGGCCTTGGTCACAGCGTCCTGATCCACCACACTGCCGCGCGCCACATTGATCAGCGTGGCGCTTGTCTTCATCGCGGCCAGCTCCTTCGCGCCGATCATTTGGGCAGTATGCCGCGTGGCCGGCACGGCCAGGATGACCCAGTCAAAATCACCCAGCCGGGCTTGCCACTGGTCCGGCCCCAACACCGCCACTTTGCCGGATGATTCACCCGACGCGCCTGACGCGCCCTGCGCCACGTTTCGGCGCACTGCCGTCACCGCCACGCCAAACCCCTGCAACCGCTGGGCAACGAGTTTGCCAATCGCGCCAAAACCAATCACCAGCGCGCGGCTGCCCAGCAGCTCGACTTTGCCCGGCGACTCCTTCAGCCATTCGTGCCGCGCCTGCGCCAGCACCACCTCGCGGTAACCTTTGGCGATGTTCAACATGCCCATCACCACGTATTCGGCAATCGTCACTGCGTTGATGCCCGCCCCATTGGTGACCTGCGTGCCGCGCTGGATCAACGCCTGCAGCGGAAAACCATCGACACCCGCGTAGATGGAGTTGAGCCATTTCAAATCCGCCGCGAGTGTGATCGCACGCGCCATCACGTCTTTGTCAACGAAGTCCAACCAGCCGATTTGCGCGCCTGGCGCCATTGCGCAAGCCTCGTCGTGGTTGGCGTACCAGCGCACGTCAAGCCAGTCCGGCAGGCGGGCCTCGACCATTGGGCGGATTTGGGCGGGGAGAGTGGCGGGGATTTTTGTCGGCATGGCAGTTTGACGGGAGTGGGTTGATCGCCACCCCATTATTCAGGCAAGCCGTCATGGTCGCCGAAAAGGCGGTTTTTGCCCCGTGCCCATGGAAAGACCGGGCACGACGCCCGCGCGCGCATGGGCCGACCAAATGATGGTGAGTTTGAAGGGATCAAGTTTGACCGCCGACCTGAAACACGGGTACCTCTGTAAGGCCGCTGGCGCGACCGGGTCCGCTCAACGGCTCGTTTTGTTGTACACGTCCACGCACACGGCCGCCAGCAGCACCAGGCCTTTGATGACCTGCTGGTAGTCGATGCCGATGCCCATGATCGACATGCCGTTGTTCATCACGCCCATGATGAAGGCGCCGATCACTGCGCCAAGCACGCGGCCCACGCCGCCCTGCGCCGATGCGCCGCCGATGAAACATGCGGCGATCACGTCCAGCTCGAACCCCGCGCCGGCCTTGGGGGTGGCGGTGTTCAGCCTTGCGGCAAAGATCAACCCCGCCAGCGCCGACAACACGCCCATGTTGATGAAGGCATAAAACGTGAGCCGCTCGGTTTTGATGCCCGAGAGTTTGGCGGCCTTTTCATTGCCGCCCAACGCGTAGATGCGCCGGCCGACGGTGGTGCGAGTGGTCACGAAGTCGTAAATCAACATCAGCACCAGCATCACGATCAGCACATTGGGCAGGCCCTTGTAGGTGGACAACAAATAACAAAACGTGGCGATCATGCCGGCGAAGACGCTGTTCTTGACGATGAAGAAGACGAAGGGTTCGTTGTCCATGCCATGTTTGACGCGGTCTGCGCGGCCCCGCACTTCGGCCACCAGCAACGCCAGCGCCATGGCCAAACCCGCCACGAGCGAAAGCACGCGCAGGTTTTCGCCGCCAAAGGGGTCGGGGATGAAGCCAGTGGACAGCAATTGGAACTCAGCCGGAAACGGCCCCACCGACGAGCCCTGAAGAACCGCCAGCGCCAGGCCTTTGAACACCAGCATGCCCGCCAGTGTGACGATGAAGGACGGAATGCGGTGAAACGCCACCCAGTAGCCCTGAGCCGCGCCGATCACACCGCCGAGCGCCAGGCACAGGAGGCTAGCGACGATGAAATTCACACCCTGCTCGACCATCAGCACTGCCGCCACGCCGCCGATGAAACCGCTGACCGAGCCGACCGACAAATCGATGTGCCCCGCCACAATCACCAAAAGCATGCCCAGCGCCATGACGACGATGTAGCTGTTCTGCAAAATCAGGTTGGTGAGGTTCAGTGGCTGGAACAGCGTGCCGTTGGTCATCACCTGAAAGAAC
>JANNYX010000207.1:0-5679 GCA_031410295.1 Rhodoferax sp. | reverse complement strand
ACCGCACCACGTCCAGCTTGGTGAAGCCACTGGACGCATCCAGCACACGGTGTGGGTGGGTGACCACCACGCCGCTGTCGGTAGTCACGCTTCCTTGCCGGTCCACGGTTACCCCCTTTGCTGCAACCCCAGTGACCTTGCGGGCAGCTTCCCGGGTGACCTCGGCGGGAGGTTTGTCATCCCGCAGCCCCCGAAACACCGCATGCCGGACCGAGCCGGTGCCGGTCCACCCGGCAAATGACACCTCTGCCACCAGCGTTGGCTTAACCCAATGAATAAGGTTCGGCCTGGCGCTTTTTGGCGGATTTAAAAACGGCGCGGTTTTATGTTTCAGCGCCCTGAGTAATTGGTGCAGTTCTGCCAGACGCGTTTCGTCAAACCCGGTGCCGACCCGGCCGACATACCGAAGTGTGTCATTTTCATTGACGCCCAGCAGGAGTGCGCCAAAACCTGCTCGCGCACCCTTCGGGCTGGTAAATCCTCCGATGACGAATTCCTGCCTTTGCTGGCACTTGAGTTTTATCCAGGCGCTGCCTCGGCCACTTTGATAGGGCGCGTCGCGGCGTTTGCCGATCAAGCCCTCGAGGCCATGGTGGCAAACACTCTTCAACAGGTCGTCAATCGGCGCTTCGTGCACCTGTGTCACGCCAATCATCGGGCTTTTATTGTTGACCAAAAGTGAGTCGAGCAGCGCACGGCGCGCGTGCCAAGGTTGGGCGCGCAGGTCGCGACCGCCTGCGAAAAGGATGTCGAATAAATAATAATGGACGCCCTGGGTTTGACCGCTCGCCAATGCATTTTGCAGAAGCTGGAAACTTGGCCTGCCATCTTCGCCAACCACCACGATTTCTCCGTCCAGCCAGCAATTTTTGAGCCCCAAGGGCGATAACGCCTTGACCGTGCCCGCGAGTTTTTTGCTCCAGTCCAAACCATTTCGGGTCAATGTGCGGATTTCGCCCGCGCCATCCATGCGCGTAAGAATCCGGTAACCGTCCAGCTTCAATTCGTAGGCCCAGCCATCACCTTGCGGGGCGTCGGTGGTAAGCGTTGCCAACTGCGGTTGCAGGGTGGCAGGCAACGCCGACCTCGCCGGTTTTTTCTTTGACGGTGCACGCTCCAGCGCCACCTTGACTGCCACAGGGTCCGCTGCCGGCGGGTGATTCACACTGTCAGGCAGGGCAATGAGAATGTCGTATTGCGCGACCGGTCTGGCCACCTCATCTCGTTCTTTGATCAGCAGCCAGTTTTCCTTGTGTTTCGCGGTGGCGCCAGCGCCCAGCTCTGCACCCAGGCGGGTACGTACCAGCGTCCAGTGGCCGCGAAGCTTCTGGCCAAACAATTCAAATTTTATTTTCCCGGCCTGGTAAGCGGCTGCGGCATTGCCATCGGCGCGCCAGGTCCCACGGTCCCAGGTGATGACCTCACCCGCGCCATATTGCTTGGCGGGAATAGTGCCCTCAAAAGACGCATATTCGAGCGGATGGTCCTCAACATGAACCGCCAGCCTCTTGTCTTTGGGGTCGAGCGACGGCCCCTTCGGGATCGCCCAACTTTTCAGGGTGTGGTTGATTTCCAGCCGAAAGTCGTAATGCATCCGGGTGGCGTGGTGCCGCTGCACCACGAACGTTGCATCAAGCCGACCGCCGGCCCGTTGGCGCCTGCTGCCACCCTTGCCTGGCGGCTCAACGGTAATCTGGAAGTTGCGTTTCGCGCGGTAGTTGACGAGCTTATCCATGAACCGGTCGTTTTACCTTGGCGTCCCGCGCCTTGGAGCGGTTGGTGGCCAGCTTGGGTTGGGGGGCGGGGCGCTTGGGCTTGAGTGCGGTCACTTTGTTGCCGCCACGTTTGGGTATGGCATCCACGCTGCCTTTTTTCAGACTGCGCTTCAACAACTCGGTGAGATCAAGAATCTGCCCGGAGGCTGGCGGTTCACCGGGCTGCTCCAGAGACAATATTTCGGTGGTTTTACCCGCCGCGACTTTCTTTTTGACCAGCGCCATGATGTCTTCCCTGAACGTATCTCGGTAGCTACCGGGCTTCCAGGCGGCGGACATGCTATTGACCAGTTGCGCCGCCATGGCAGCTTCGGCAGGTTTCACGCCGGCGTTTCCTGCCGCCGGAAAGCTCAATCCTTCGTCGCCACGGATTTCAGTTTCCCAGCGCAGCGTGAACAACATCAACGCCCGCTCATTGGGAATCAAGGCCGCAAGATGTTGCTTGGTCGCAATAACGACGTAGGCGATGCCGATTTTCTTTTCCTTGCGCAAAGTCTCCCGCAACAAGGCGTAAACCTTTTCGCCCTTGGCCGTGGGCGCCAGGAAATAGGGCTTTTCAAAATACTCAGGCGGCACCGCACCGACGTTGACAAAGTGCAAGAGCTCGACAGTCTGCGTTGTCTTCGGATGGTTCCCGCGTATTTCGTCCTCGCTGAGGATCGCGTATTTGCCTTCGGTGTAAGCCAGCCCCTTGACGATATTTTCCTTGCTGACCTCTTTGCCGGTGACCTTGTTCACCCGCTTGTAACCCACCGGCGCCATGTCGCGCTTGTCCAGCCAATCGAAATCCAGTCCCTGCTCCTGGGACGCCGGATACAGGGCCACCGGGATATAGATCAGCCCGAAGCCGATGGAGCCTTTCCAAAGTGTGTGTGGCATGGAATTCCTTGCGATATAGGGAAAGCGTAGCGCCGCGATAGCAATGACAGATTAAGTCAATCGGCTGAGGGACGTATGTGCGCAAACCCACATAGGCGCGCCAGAAGGCGGCAAGTTTTGGCGCTGCGAACTGACCGCCCGTGCCAGGCGTCGCGATGCTTGCACGTTCGCCGCTGAGGCAAGGTGCGACGTCCCCCATGGTCAATAAGGGCGTTTCATTTCTAAGTTTTCAAATTTGAATGATCTCTAGTCACTAAACTTAGCCAAAGGCCGTCAATTACATTTCATTTATTGCTATTAATATCAAACTATTATCGATAATCTATTAATCATATTTTATTGTTTATTAGTTTTTTTTTGACTTTTTCAGCGCCTTCCGGTTGACCCAGGATTTTCGCCCGGTCTGTCCGAAAGCAAGCCCCTGAAATCATGCAAAGTCAGGCGTAGCTGCGAGCGCTTGAATGCGCCGCTGCAGTGATTTGGCAACGACTGCCAGATTCATGCGTTGGATCGACGTGCTGCGCTGAATTTCTTGGCGACCACCATGCCCAACCAGTATTCACGCCAGCGATCCGCGAGACACCCAAAGCCGGACCAACATGACAAAACCGGCGACAGCGTTCAACAACCCCAACGCGCCGCAGATACCCAGCAAAATGATCAGCTCGGGCAGGGCGCGGGCCAGCATGACATGGTTGAAATAGCGCCCTGTTTGGAGCGCGAGCAAGTGCGGCAGCGCGAGCAGCAGCAACGCCGGGGCGAGGGGCCACAGCAAGCCCCACCACAGCTTCCAGCGCGGCGCATTGGCGGTACGCGCCATCCATTGGGGCAACCGCAGCAGGCGCCAGACGGCCAGGCCGGCAACCAGCGCTGTAAATGCCGCAAGACCACGCCCCAACCAGGGCAGGGTTACCTGGCCGCTGGCAGGCGCTTGGCCCGCCAGGAGCGCGATCATCCCGTTTTTGATTTCAGGGAAGGCAAGTGTTGCGGCGGTGAGCGCATACGCGTTGTAGAGCAGCACAAAGCCATCACCGCTCTGTGGCAGCAGCACGGCGTCGGCGTAAAAAGTCGAGAGGATGCCGTTGTGCTCAATGGTCTGTGTGCCGTTCACATTCGATGCGACCCACCCCATGGCGTAACTGCCGGCCATGCCCGCAGGCGGCGTTTGCATGAGTGAAACACCCTCGGCCGACAACACGCTGCGGCCCAAATACTTGCCCTGGTTGCCCTGCGCAAGGAGGTAGTGCGCCATGTCAGCGGCGGTCGAGGCAACTCCACCGCTACCTCCAAGAAAACCAGAAAGCTCAGGCAGCGCCACGGGCACACCGTAGGCAAGAATATGGCCGTGCGCAAGACGCGTGGTCGAACGGGCCGGCAACACAGACGTGACCGCGCTTACGCTGTTGCGCATGGACAGTGTCGTAAAGACGTGCTGCTGCAAGTACGCATCAAACGCCTGGCCACTGACCATTTCAACCAGGCGCGCCAGCACCTGGTAGTTCGGGTCAAAGTAATGAAACGCCGCGCCAGGCGGATCAACCGGGCGCGCGGTGCGAAGGCTGGCCACCCGGTCAGCCAGCGTCTGTTGCTGACCGTCAAGGCCGTACACAAAACCCGTATCGGCCAGGCCGCTGGTATGGTTGAGCAGTTGGCGCACGGTGATGGACGCGGCAGTCGATGGGGTAGCCAGCGCGAAGTCCGGCAGGTAGCGCACGACAGGCGCATCAAGCTCAATCTGACCGGCTTCCACCAGCTGGAGCACCGCCACTGCAGTGAACGACTTGCTCAGCGACGCAATTCGAAACTGGGTTTGCCCGGTGACTGGCACGCCGTCCCGCCCTTCGCCGTACCCTTGAACATGCAGCACCTGGTCACCGTGCGTGATGGCCAGGGCCAGGCCGGGAATGCGATGACGCGCCATCTGGGTGGTAATGAAACTGTCTACAGCGACCGCATCGAACCGCCAAACAACCCGCGAAGCCGCCAGGTCACTTGCAGGCGTAGCGGCTGCGACCATCAAGACGGAAATGCTGACCAATAGCGCTGCGCGCAACTGCGTCAACCCTGCGCAAAGAAGATCAGTCAATTTCTTCGGACAGAGGTTGGCGCATGGGTGGCTATTCCGAGTCAGCGCGGGCACGGCGTGGCGCCATCTGCTGTTGGACTGCCGGAACGGTGGATTGCTACAAAATTGCATCTCGCCATCTGCGCGACAACGGAGAGGACATTAAATCGACAGCTCAGGCAGAAATGTTTTATTGGCATGTCTGTGCATCAAAAAGCATAGAGATTCGCAATGGCTCTGTCTGCGCGTTACCACACACAACAGCGGTACTTGCTCGAAGGCTTTGGCCCAATGCGTTCATTTAGCTTTTATCGCCTTGATATCCCAAAATGTCTGCCACCCGCTGCCCTCAATCGACATCTCCCACTTGCCCGTCATGCTGTTGCCGTCGGGGCTGAACACCGTGGTGCATCGCGCTTTCGCGTTTTTGCCCGCCATGTCCCAATCGCCGGTCAATGTCCAGGTGCCGGCGCTTTCATGGGACTGCCAGTCGTTGGTCAACCCGGTGCTGTAGTAAGTGTGGGCGGGGTAGCTCTTGGTCTGCGGTTCGTAGCCCGTGATTTCAATGCATGACGCATCGCTGTCGCCAACTTTGCCGTCAAAGCGGTGCACCATGAAGAACTCGCCCTTGGCCCATTCGTAGGTATCTGTGGCGACAATCTTCGCCGCCGGGCCAACTGGGCCTTCATGTTGCTGGCCCGTTGTATTCCACTTGCCCATCCACACATGGAGCAGCTTGTGCGCAGCGCTGGGTTTGGCTGGCGGCTTGGCATCTTTTGCGGTTTTGGTTTTTGGAGTAGTGTTTGATGTCATGGAAGTTTCTCCGGAAGAGTTGTGTTCTTGGAAGTTCAGGCCATGCGGGCCATTCAAAGTTCTCGATATAAAGACCCTTCAATCTCTTTGATTGGAGATAGGCATGCCCTACGCCAAAATTAAGGACGTTCATGTGAACAAGTACCC
>JANNYX010000206.1:0-3671 GCA_031410295.1 Rhodoferax sp. | reverse complement strand
ACACGGTCACCGGCAAAAATCCGCATCAGCGAATCGTCCAGGCTGAGGTAAAACCGCGACGAACCGGGATCTCCCTGGCGCGCCGAACGGCCACGCAGCTGGTTGTCAATGCGGCGCGATTCATGCCGCTCGGTGGCAACAATACGCAGGCCACCCAGGGATTTCACATGTTCATGGTCTTTTGACCACGCTGTTCGGATGGCGTCGATCTGCGCCTGTTTGGCAGCAGGCTCCAGGACCTCATCCGCCTCGATGGCGTTGATTGCCTTTTCAACGTTGCCGCCCAATACGATGTCGGTGCCGCGCCCGGCCATGTTGGTGGCGATGGTGATCTGTTTCGGGCGGCCGGCCTCGGCGACGATGTCGGCCTCACGCGCATGCTGCTTGGCGTTAAGCACCTGGTGCGGAAGTTTTTCCTTTTCCAGCAGCTGCGCGATGATCTCGGAGTTTTCAATCGACGTGGTACCTACCAGCACCGGCTGCCCGCGCTCATGGCATTCGCGGATGTCCTTGATCGCCGCTTCGTATTTTTCCCGCGTCGTTTTGTAAACGCGGTCGAGCTGGTCTTCACGTATGTTGGCGCGGTTGTGCGGCATCACCACCGTCTCCAGGCCATAAATTTCCTGAAACTCGTAGGCTTCCGTGTCCGCCGTGCCGGTCATGCCAGCCAGTTTGCCGTAGAGGCGGAAATAATTCTGAAAAGTGATCGAGGCGAGTGTCTGGTTCTCGGGCTGGATCGCCACGCCTTCTTTGGCTTCCACGGCCTGGTGCAGGCCGTCGCTCCAGCGCCGGCCGGTCATCAGGCGGCCGGTGAATTCGTCAACGATAACGATCTCGGCGCCGTTCTCACCCTGCTGCACCACGTAATGCTGGTCGCGGTGGTACAAATGGTTGGCACGCAGTGCCGCATACAGGTGGTGCATCAGCGTGATGTTGGCCGGATCGTACAAAGTGGCGCCTTCGGGGATGAGCCCCAGGCTGAACATCACCTCTTCCGCACTTTCATGCCCCTGCTCGGTTAAAAACACCTGATGGCTTTTTTCATCCAGCGTGAAGTCCCCCGGTTTGGTGATGCCCTCGCCGGTACGTGGGTCGGCTTCGCCTTCCTGGCGCGTCAATTTTGGCACCATCTTGTTGATGGCCAGGTACAGGCTGGTGTGGTCCTCGGCCTGCCCGCTGATGATCAGCGGCGTGCGCGCTTCGTCGATCAGGATCGAATCAACCTCGTCCACGATGGCGTAATTCAGCCCACGCTGAACGCGGTCGGCCACTTCGTAGACCATGTTGTCGCGCAGGTAGTCAAAACCGAATTCGTTGTTGGTGCCGTAGGTGATGTCGGCGCGGTAAGCGGCCTGTTTCTCTTCACGCGGCATCTGCGGCAGGTTGATGCCAACGCTCATGCCCAGGAAGTTGTAGAGGCGGCCCATCCATTGCGCGTCGCGGTTGGCGAGGTAGTCGTTCACCGTCACCACATGCACGCCTTTGCCGGTGAGCGCATTCAGGTAAACCGGCAAGGTGGCGGTGAGGGTCTTGCCCTCACCCGTGCCCATTTCGGAAATTTTGCCGTTGTGAAGCGACATGCCGCCCAGAAGCTGCACGTCGAAATGGCGCATCTTCATGACGCGTTTGGAGGCCTCGCGCACCACGGCGAAGGCTTCTGGAAGGATCGCGTCAAGCGTTTCTCCTTTGGCCACGCGATCCCGGAACTCGCCAGTTTTGGCTTTCAGCGCGTCGTCCGACAGGACTTCAAGAGCGCTCTCCATCGCGTTGATGCGACTGACCACCGTGCGGTATTGCTTGAGCAGACGGTCATTGCGGCTGCCGAAAATTTTAGTCAGGAAGTTGGTTGCCATGAACAGGCGCTTCGAACCGCGAGCCCGGATGGGCGGGCGGCATTGCGCAATCCCTTAGTTAGTCAAGACGATTCATCAAGATGAAATGGGGGCCGCCACGCAATACTCAAGCGCCAAAGCCGCAACCCAAGGCTGGCTTTGGCGGCAAGGCATCACCCTGGCAAACCAAACCCTTGAGTTTACCTTGCGGGAAGCGCGCCTTAACCAGGTCCCTTGCCGGAAAACCGCCGTCAAACCCAGCGGTCAATACGCAGTGAATTCACCTGGTCATGCTAACAATTTGCAAGCAGCGTATTGGCAGCCGGTTAGGGCCTGCCAGCAAGGTATTTGCCGACGAATCGGAAAATCGCACCCTTAGGGGTACTTTCTCGCCACCACACGCCCGGACGAGCCGGCCTTGGCCATCTGGCGTGCGCTGGCTTCACCCGCTATCAGAAACTTTTGCGGATCTTGCGGCACGCCTTGCACCAGCACCTCAAAATGCAAATGTGCGCCGGTCGAACGGCCCGTGCTTCCGACTTCGGCGATTTTTTGACCGCGCTTGATAAGCTCGCCCTTTTTTACAAACACTTGAGAGGCGTGAGCGTACCGTGTGACCAGGTCTTTGCCATGGTCCACCTCGACCATGTTGCCGTACCCGGTATGGAATTCCTGTGCGACGACCACACCACCGGCTGCAGCGAAGATTGGCGTGCCGCTTTCAGCCTGAAAATCAAGGCCGGTGTGCAAGGCTGACCCGCCAGTGATTGGGTCTATGCGCCAGCCAAAGTTCGAACCCAAGTTGGCGCCGGGCACCGGCTGCTGCGTTGGCACCATCATGTCGCGCATTTTTTGCTCAAACAATTTGGATTCCATCACCGTCATCAAGTCAGCGCGTTGGTCGGCCACCAGGTTCAACGCCGCCAGCGTGGCTTGCAATTCGTCCATTGTCAGATTGGGGCCAGGCACCAACACGCCACCGCGGCCAGGTGCTACCTTGATATCGCCCGCCGCCATGCCCGCCAAACCGGAAACCCGCTCTCCAAGCGACTCCAGCTGGGTCAATTTGGCTTGCATCTCGCCGACTTTTTTGGCCATCACATTGAGGTTCTCGCGCATGAACCGGTCGCGCTGATCAAACTCGTCTTTCACCAGCAAACGCACAAAACTGCCAATCACCGGCCAGCCCTCGCGCGCGCCTTTGAGAAAAACCCAGTGGTAGAGACCAGCGGCTGTGACTGCCATCAGTAAAGACAAAACACCCAAAGCAAAAATCAGGCGCCGCCCGGAAAGATGGACCGCCCGGCTCTTCGCGAGCCACGCGTCCGTGATAATCAATTGCATCCGGAATTCCCTTCCAAGAAACCAACCCTATATGACCCAGCGCCCGCGCAGCTACACCGTCCTGCAGGCGGCGCAGGAAACGCCCACGCTAGCGCGTCTGGCAGAACTGATTCGCGAATCAAGCGCCCGCCTTAAAGCGATTGAACCCCTGGTACCTGTCACGTTGAGGCAATCGTTGACTGCCGGACCGATTGACGGCGCTGTCTGGTGCCTGATTGTTGACAACAACGCGACGGCGGCAAAAGTACGCCAATTGCTTCCCGCGTTCATGGCCCATTTGAGGGCCAAGGGGTGGGAGGTTAACTCAATTCGCCTGCGGGTTCAAATGAAGTAAACCCGTTAATACCCAGCTAATTCGTCACGATTTGAAACTGGCGCTGTTCGGACAGATTCCCCCAGACAACGAAAAACGGATTGACCATCGACTGGATCAACCCGTTTCAGGAAACCAAAAATGGCGGAGTGGACGGGACTCGAACCCGCGACCCCCGGCGT
>JANNYX010000205.1:0-9044 GCA_031410295.1 Rhodoferax sp. | reverse complement strand
GAGCGTTTGTTGGTGGTGGGTCCGTTGGCCGAGCCTTCGGTGCCGGCCTGCACACTGGAGACCTCCTGCGAGATTGTCAGGCGCACGGTGCCGTTTTCGCTGATTTGGGGCTTGACCTTCAGGGTAAGGCCTACGTCCTTGCGTTCAATCGTCTGAAAGGGGTTGACGGTGTTGGCGCTGCCGCCGGTATTGGTGAACTGGCCAGTGACAAAAGGCACGTTTTGCCCGATGACGATTTTTGCTTCTTCGTTGTCAAGCGTCAATAAATTCGGTGTGGACAGGATATTGCCGTCACCGTTGGTTTGCAGGTAGCGGGCGAGGAAACCCAGCACGTAGATGCCGTTGGTGCGCTGCGCCACGCCAAGATTCAAGCCGGTGCTGGGCGGAACCTGTCCGCCACCCGACGCCAGGGAGATGATGTTGGCGCCGCCGATGCTGAAATTAGTGCCCAGCAGGCCCAGCGTGGCGTCGCCGTTTTGTCCCAGCACGCCTTGCCACTGAATGCCGAATTCGGCCGCCTTGTCGGCATTCACTTCGGCAATCAGGCTCTCAACGTACACCTGGGCGCGGCGCACATCGAGTTTGTCGATCACGGCGCGGATCTGGCGGTATTGCGGCTCCGGCGCGGTGATGATGAGCGAGTTGGTGGCCGGGTCGGCCTGGATCTGCCCGCCGGTGGAGGGTTGCGCCGCAGCTTGATTGAGCGCCGCGCCAGCTGGCACAGGCGCGCTGCCTGGCGTTGGCGAAAATGCCGCGCGGGCTTCGCCCGACAGGGCGGCGCGCAAGGTGGCGGCTATCTTGACGGCTTCGGCGTTCTTCAAATAGACCACATAGATGTTGCCGCTGTTGCCATTGGCGCCGCTGGTGGGCTGGTCCAGTTTCTCCACCAGTGATTTCACCAAAGCCACGCGGGCCGGATTCGCGGCGCGCAGAATCAGCGCGTTCGAGCGCGGTTCAGCCACCAGTGTGGTGCGAAAAGACGCGTCGGCCGCCTGCCCCGGCACGGCGCCCGGACCACTCGCCGACGCGTCAATCAGGCGCAATACCAGGGGCGCCAAATCCGAGGCGATGGCGTGTTTCAAGGGAATGATTTCAACGTCGCTGGCGTTCGACACATCCAGCGCGGCAATGATGCGCCCCAGGCGGCGCAGGTTGTCGGCATAGTCGGTGATCACCAGCGAGTTGTTGCCCGGATTGACGTTGATGGTGTTGTTGGGGCTGATGAGGGGCCGCAACACCGCCACCAGATTGTTGGCTGACTCGAAATTGAGGCGGAATATCTGCGTCGCAATCTGGTTGCCTACGGCGCCGCCCGGCACGGCCCCGATGGCAACGCTGCCGCCTTGCAACTTGGCATCGGCCTCGGGCACCACTTTGTCCAGGCCGCTGGCCTCGACCACGGTGAAGCCCTGCAATCGCAGGGTGGCCAGGAACTGGTTGTACGCCACCGCAGGCGACACTGCCCGTTCGGTGGTCAAAGTCATCACGCCCTTGACGCGCGGGTCAACCACCACACTGCGTCCAGTGATGGTGGCCATGGTGCGGGCCACGGCTTCAATGTCTGCGGCGACAAAATTCAGGGTGATGGGCTCGCCGCGGCGCGGCTGGCCTTGCACGGCGGACCCGGCAGGCGGGACGGGCTGTGCCGGCACCGCAGGAACAGCAGGAGCGGCCATGCCAGGCGGCAAGGCCGGTGGCACCGGCCCCAGGGCCGGTTGGGCCCAGGATGTTGAACAAAACACGGCTAAGGCCGTCGAATATATTAGCGATTGTGCTATTATATTTATAGTACTCGAATTTGCTGCCTTGGCATTGCCATGTGTGAATGTCATGCAGTTCAACCCACTTTGATGATGGAACGCTCGCCTTCGCGCCGCCCAATGATGTTCAATAAATTCGACAAGGCGTCCAGGCGTTCAGGCGCCGCGCTGGCGACCCCTTCAAAACGCAGCCGCCCCCCGACCCATTGGCCGGCGCCACTGAGCTGCAGGCTGCCCTTCAATGTCTGCACCTTGAGCGACACCAGCGGCCCACCGGCAAGCATCAGCCGGTAACTCCCGACCGGGTTGAAGGTGGTCAGCCTGGAGGCCATGTCCTGCGCGTCAATTTGCAGCCCACCCAGCAAGGAAACCCGGCCTTGCGACCATTCTACTGACAGGCCCCGGCTCGACACCGCCAGATTGCCCTCGGCGGCAATGGTGTTCCAGGGTGTGCCCAAACCCGCCAGCAAGCCGGCCGGCCAGTTGGATGCATGGTCGGCGACGGCGATCACTAGGCCGCTCAGTCCCAGGCGCGTCGACAGTTGCAGGGCCTGGGCCATGCAACAAGGCGCGACCACCTGCAGGTTGAAACCGCTCAAATTCGGCCGCAAATGCCAGCTCAATCGCCCAGGCAACGCCACGCTGCCCTGGCTGCCCGCGCCGCCCGACAGCAGCATTTGGCTGGAGCCGGTCCAGACCGAGCCGCGCGCGTCCGCCAGGCTCACCTGACCCAGGCTGGCGCCGTGCACCCACGCGGCCAGCCAGCGCGCCGGGGCGAATAAAACTGCGGCCAGCAGCAACCCGGTCAAGGATCCCCACACCGCCCAGCGCCATGGGCTGGCGCCCGGTCCGTTGCGCACAGTGGTTGGCATGTCAACGCGCCGGAAAATTCAACACCAGGCTGCCGTCCCAAAGCTCGGGGGTCGGTGCTCCCGAGCGCAGCAGGCGCACCTCGGCCGGCAGCAGGCGCGCGTTGGCCCGCACGTCCACCAGCCAGTTCGCCAGCGCGCCGCTTGATACGCCCTTGACATTCACGGTGGCGCGTTCGCCCGCCACCTGCACACTGGCCTGGGCGCCGAAGGCCTGCTTCAGCGACGCCTCCAGCGCACGGCGCGGGTCTTCGCCGCCGGCGCGCGTTTGCGCCTGCAGCGCGATCGCCTCGGCCTTCTGCGCCAACATGTATTGCAGTTGCGCATCCAGCGTTTGATGCTGTTGCTCTGCGCCCCTGAGCGTGGCCAAAGCCGGCGCCAAAGCCAGCCACCACACCAAGGCCGCGGCCACCAGCACGGCTGCCACACCAACCAGACGCCGCTCGCGCGCGGCCAGGGCCTCCCAGCGATCGCGGATGGCCGCCCGGGTACTCATGGCGAGGCCATCGGCGACAACACCAGGCTGTCTGCTTCGAGGCGCAGCGCCACCGAACGTGTGCGCGCCTGCGCGTTTAATTCGGTCAAGCTGGTGTAGCTCAAGCCCAGACCCTTGACCCGCAGCTCATTGCCGGAATAATCCATCGCCACCGCCTTGCGCTCAGCCAGACTCGCGCCCGCCACGTTCAAGTGCCCGAACGCCGCCAACAACACTTCAAAGTCGCCGTCCGAGGCCGCGCCCGCCGCTAGGCGCAGCCGTTGCACCTCACGCGCCATTTGCACGGGCGCGTCGATCACCACTTTGACGCCGGTAAAGGTGCTGGTGAGCACCTCGCGCACGGCCTGGCGTTTGGCCTCCAGGCTGGCGCGTTGCGCCCAGGCCCAGGCGTTCAGGCCGGCCAGGTTGACCAGCACCAGCGCCACCGTGGCAAATCGCGCCACGCGCCAGTGCGGCTCCACGAGCAGTTTGTTGAACCCGGCCGATGCCCGCCGCCAACTGCGCAAACGGCCGGAACTGACCAGATCAAACTGCGCCAAGTCCCAGGGTGAGGCGGCGGCGGCCAGCCAACGTTCGGGCCCGCTTGACAGGCCCACGGGCCGGCGGAAATGGTGCTCGGCAAGCGACGCAACGGCGGGCTCGGCCAACACCGGGCGTGGCTCGTCACCGGCTTCACCGAGGGGAGTGTCGGCCATATTCGCCGTCACGGGGTTCAGGGGCAATACCGTCACGCCGCCCGAAGCCGGAGAAAAAACCAGCAGCGGCGAGGTCGGCGGGCCAATCACCTGCACGGCGTCAAGCGGCCAGGCAAACTCGGGCACGATGCGCGCAGCGGGGCGCTGGTGCCGCTCCAGCGCCTGCGCCCAGGCGCGCAGCCAGGCGCGGTCACAGGCGGCCACCCACACCGGCGCGCCGTCCTGGGCATCGGGCGCCAGGGCCAGGTGCAGCTGCGCCGGATCGTCCAGCAAATGCTCCTCCAGCAAACCGTCCAGCACGGCGCGTAAACGCGGGCTGGCCCGGTCGGCGCCAAATCCTTTTTGCAACAAGCCGCGCGGTAGTTGTACCTGGTGCCAGGACAGCGCCTGCACTGGCGCCACGGCCACCACCTGAACCCCCGCGGGCGCGGGCAACAAGGCCAATGCCGCGCTCGATTGCGCTCCCACGGCGCGGCCGTCGGGTGTCACCACGTAATCAATCTGGCTGGATGCCTGGGGCAACTCAAGGGGCAGGAGAACGATCAGCGTGGACATCTGCGGATCATTGTACGGACGCCCTTGGCGCCACTGCACCGGCGCTTCGTTCGCGCCACAACACTTTCACCTCCGAACCGTCGCGCACCACCAGCGAGCGCTCAAGCACGGTCACGTCACCCAGGCGCAGGCGGCCGCTGACCTCGAAATACCGCGACGACACGCTGTGGCGTTCTTGCACGATCTGCCCCGGCACGTCACCGAGCAGGCGCGCCGCCTCGGCCAGGTTCCTGAAATGTGACAGCGCCCGCGCCGTCACCAGGCGCCGGGCCAGGGCCATGTCGGGCTGGTCGATGCTGGCAAAAATGACTTCAGCCGGCGCCGTGTTCAGGTTCACGGTCGTGGGCTGCGGCAGGATCGTGACATAAGGCGACAAGAGCGTGACCGAGGCCGGCGACAGGCCGAGCCAGCCGAGTTGTTCGACCCGCTGCGGCAACAGGGGCGTAGACGCGACCAGGCGGCTTTCATCGGTGTTGTCCAGCGCCAGGCGCAAATTTTCAGCCAGGCGCGCAACCTCGCCTTCAGGCAGGCCCAAAAGTGCAAACAGGCGCGCGAACTGGCGCAGGGCGATTGGTGACACCTTGCCTTGCTCCACCAGGTTGCGCACGTTCAGGCGGCCTTGCAGATCCGCCATCTGACCGGAGATGAACGATTGCTGCACGTCTTCCAGGCTGGTGTCGGCCGTGGTCCCGGCGGCAAAAAACGTGGCCAGACGCGCTTCCTGCAGCGGTACAGCCCAAGGCTCGGCCAGATGGTCGGCGCCGCCTGGGCGCGCATCCTCGCGCAGGATCAGCCGCGCCCAATCGAGCGCACCGACCAGAATCCAGCCTGACTGCACCCGCGCCCGTTGCGCCGTCTCCACCTCCACGCTGCGCCACTGCTGCCACAGCGCCGCCGCCGCCAGCGTGGCCACCAGCGTCACCGTCAGCATCGCCGTCAAAATCGCCGCACCCAGCTGGGAGTGGCGTGAATGACGTTTTGGCGAAACGCAGTGGGCCACCGTGGGGGCAGGTTTTTGCGCCGGGCCGCCCCAAGCAAAAATGCGCCCCCTCGGGGGGCAGCGACCCGCGCAGCGGTGGAGCGTGGGGGCCAAATAGACCGGCTTCAAGATTTTCCGCCTCCGAGCGTTGGCAAGACCCAATCCCGCGTCAAGGCGCCGCTGATGGCCTGGCCCGGTGGCAAGGTCAACACCAGACGCACGCCCTGAGGGATCGGCGCTCCCGCGTTCGCGCTCGGCAACGAGGCCGCCAGCGCCGCCATGGCGCTGGCCACGGCACCGGCCACCCCGCCGGCCGCGCCAGTGACGCCACCGGCGGCTCCCGCCGGTGGCGTCACTGCGGCGCTGCCCGCAGCGGACAACGGGTTAGTCCAGGCATCGTTGCGAAAATAATAAATTTGCCACTGAGCCAAGGGCGCGATATACACCTCGCGCGCCTTGAGGTCGTCGCCCGGGTTTTGCGCCCACTGCGCGGCGGCGGCCCAAGCGGTTTGCAGGGCGGCGCGGGTTTGCAGCGGTGGCGACTGCCAACGCAGCCACTGGCCTGCGCCCTGCACCTCGCGGCGCGACCAGGCGATCACCGTCACCGCCCCGCCCGCACCCAAGGCGCCGGTGGCGCCAGCCGGGCCCGTTGCAGCCGCCGCTGCAACGCTGGCGGTGCGCGTCAGGCGCAATGCGCGCCCATCCCAGTCCAGTGCGGGCTGGCCTGCCAACTCCACCAGCGCATCCAGGTCCGCGCCCCATTGCGCCAGGCCCGCTTGCAGCGCCAGCACCTCATCGGCGCGTTGCTGCAGGCGGCTTTGCGTCTGCGCCATGCCGTCAAGGCCGCGCCAGCTCAAGACCGCCATCAAGGCCAGGATGCTGATCGCCACCAGCAACTCGATCAAGGTGAAACCGCTTGAAAAACGGCCCCACTGGCGCCAGCACGGGCGGGCCATCAATACCGCCCTACCACCGTTGAGAGCCGCAAGATCGGCACGGCGTCCTCGTTGCCGTGGAGCACCTGGGCGTCAACGCGCAGGAAATTCGGGTTGGGCGTCGGGCGCACTTTCAAATCCACCGAGAGGTTTTGCCCGCCTTGTTCACACGGAAAACGGGTGTCGCCGACACCCGGCATCTGGCGCGCCAGACGAATTTTGACGAGTTCGTTTTCAGCGCACAGGTGGGCCAGCAGGGTGTCGCTCTGGCGCTCGGCGTTGCGCGTCAGGGCCAAAGTGGCCTGCACGCCGGCAGTCAGGGCGATGGCGACGATCGACAGCGCCACCAGCACCTCGACCAGCGTGAAGCCGCGGCGGCTGCGCCACGACGCCTGCTGTCGCCGCTGCTCAAGCTTCATGGCAAGGCCGGCCCGGCTGGGCGCACCGAATAGGGCCGCACGCCATCGGTTTGCACCTCTACGCCCGCTGTGCCCTCGCCCTTGGCAACCAGGCGCACTTTTTGCGGCCAGGTGATCGGTTCGGGTCCGAGCACCAAGGCGCTTGGAGCGGCCACACTGACCTCGGGCGATAACCAACCCTCGGGCAGAGCGTCGGGCGGCAATCCATCGAATAAAAAGCCGCTCGCGGTGCTGCGCCAAACGACCACGGCGCCACTGGCCTGCGAGCGCGCGCGGGCCGACTCCAGCAATGCCGCCAGCCGCACCCCCTCGCGTTCAAGCTGGGTCTGCGCCGAGTCGCGCAGCGCAAAACTCACCCCCGCCGAAGCAATGGCAATGATCGCGACGACCAACAACAGCTCGATCAGCGTAAAACCCGCCTCCACCCCGAACCGGCGCGACCAGCAATTTTTCGCCGGGCCGCCCCAAGTTATCGAAGAGCGGCGAAGCCAAAAATTAGCCCCCTCGGCGGGCAGGGAGTTACACGAAAGGAACGACCGTGGGGGCCGGTTTTTGCGCCGGGCCGCCCCAAGCAAAAATGCAGCCCCCTCGGGGGGCAGGAAGCCACACGCAGTGGGCGACCGTGGGGGCCACATACACCACATCACCAGGAACCAACGTCGGCATTTTTACCCTCACCGCCCGCCTGGCCGTCGGCGCCAAAAGACAACACGTCAATCTCGCCCTTCACGCCCGGGTTCAGGTATTGGTAGGGCCGGCCCCAGGGGTCGTTGGGCAACTTTTCGACGTAGGGCTTCCAGTTGCCGGGAATCGGTCCGCTGGTGGGTTTGGCCAACAGCGCCTGCAAACCCTGCTCGGCCGTGGGAAACCGTTGGTTATCGAGTTTGTAGAGTTTGAGCGCCTGCATCAGGTTGGAGACGTCGGTCTTGGCCGCGGTGGAGCGCGCATCGTCGGCGCGGTCCAGCACATTGGGCACGATCAGCGCCGCCAGCACGCCAATGATGACCAGCACCACCATCAACTCGATCAGGGTGAAGCCGCGCACGGACCTGGGCCCTTGGGACGTCGTCGCGCGCCTTGCACTAGCGGCCGCCTGGGCGCACCAGGCGCTGAATTCAAAACGCATTCTCTGTACTCCAAAGTCAGGGCGCAAAGGAATGGCGCCCGAATGAAAACAACCACCTTCCATCATAATCCGCGGATGCAAATTGCTGGAAACCGAACGTGGTGGCCGCGCCTGGCGGCTTTTGTACTGGCCGCGCTGGTGGCCGGCTCACTGGTCTATTGGGCACTGAAATGGCCGGCCAGCGAGCCGGTGAGGGCATTGCAGCCGGCTACCGGGCCGCGCAACAGCGGCGCTGACCCAACCCAGCTCGCGCGCGCCCTGGGTGGCAATGCGGCGCCGGTGGCGGTGGCGGCCCGGCCGGTGGTGGCTGCGGTCAGCCTCGCCAGCCGCATGAGCCTGGTCGGCGTGGTGGCCAATTCGCGCCAAGGCGGCACGGCGCTGATCTCTGTCGACGGCAAACCCGCGCGGCCATTTCGCGTGGGCAGCAAGATCGAGGGCGAATGGCTGCTGCAGTCGGTGGCGCCGCGCCGCGCCGTGGTGAGCAGCGGTGTCGCCGGGGAGGCCGACGTGACGCTTGAATTGCCCACGCTGAAGAGCCGATAAAAGAGCTGACGGCGGCAGGTGAAATAACGTCATATTCACGTTAAAAAAGTATTTTTTAGTAATTATTGAATAATTTATATTCAATATTACTATATTATTAATAGCATAATAATGAATTACTTTGACGGCCTATTGGTGGTTTTTCTTTTCAAATAATATTAAATAAGATTTATTGATGCCCCCGCGTGTGAACTCCTGGTTCGCGTTGATTCGCTTGATGCGCCCGCACCAGTGGGTGAAAAACGTTTTTGTCCTGTTTGGCCTGGTCTTCAGTCAAACCTGGCGCGACCCGGCCATGGTGCAGCGGGTGTTGCTGGCCTTTGTCGCGTTTTGCTTGATTGCCAGCGCGGTCTACATCCTGAACGACTGGACCGACCGGGGTGACGACGCCAACCATCCCAAGAAGCGCCTGCGGCCGCTGGCCAGCGGTCAGGTGTCCAGCGCCGCCGCCCTGGTTCTGGCGGCAATTTTGTCTGCCGCGGCGGTCGCGCTCAGCTACCAAAACCGCATGTTGCTGGCCTTGCTGGGCATCTATCTGGTGACCAACCTGGCCTATTCGTGGTGGCTCAAACGGGTGCCGGTGGTTGACGTGTCGATCTTGGCTTCAGGCTTCATGCTGCGCCTGTTGGCGGGCACGGCCGCAGTGGGCATTGCGCCGTCGCGCTGG
>JANNYX010000204.1:0-2763 GCA_031410295.1 Rhodoferax sp. | reverse complement strand
CAAATTGATTGAAGACAACGCCGACAAAATGCACGCCATGGCCAAAGCCCTGCTCGAATGGGAAACCATCGACATGGAGCAGATCGACGACATCATGGCCGGCAAGGAGCCGCGCCCGCCCAAAGACTGGTCACCCCGCGTTCCGCCCGCACCAGGCGGCGGGCCAACCGGTGGCACGCCTGCTGCCGTGAACCCGGAGCCTGCAACGACGGTGGCTTGATTTGGCGCTGTGTACGCGACCTGAAATTGGTCGCGGTTCAAAAAAAGGGGCTTCGCGCCCCTTTTTTCTTTAACGCCCGAAAATTTTTCTGAAGTCGTGAGCTGTGAGTCGCGAACAGGTTGAACGTCAAGCCGCCTTGCAGCGGCCTCCATATGAGCGGGCAGGTAGGCTGAATTGGGGTCAGATCACA
This sequence comes from Rhodoferax sp., assembly GCA_031410295.1. Taxonomy (GTDB): domain Bacteria; phylum Pseudomonadota; class Gammaproteobacteria; order Burkholderiales; family Burkholderiaceae_C; genus JANYCG01. The sequence goes on along the minus strand of JANNYX010000204.1, from coordinate 2,353 downwards.
ATTTTCTGCAAGCTAAGCGCAGCACCCGCAGGGTCGGGCAAAGCCCGAGAAAATTTGTGCTCTGACCCCAATTTGGCCGGGCTGCTGGGAACGGCCTTTTCCTTTGACGCACCTCCTGTAGCGGCCAATCCGCATCGCGCGGACGTTGAGGCCGTCACCCCAATGCAAGCGCCCCGCCGCCGCTCCTCCTACCGCGCTGACGCGCCGCTTCGCGGCACTGCGCACAAATCGTCGGGACGGCAGGGCGCATGCATTGGGGCGGAATGGATCGAGGTTGCCGGGTTCGCGACGGTTTCTATTTTGTCAACGGACGACAATTGGCGGGAAGTGATCAAGAAAATCAAATACTTGCTCAGTCACCTGGTGCCAACTTTTACGACAGGGACTGTTTTAAGCCTTACGGTCGTTCGGTCTGCATTGACTCGGTCTGCATTGTGTTCTACCCTTGTTTCCTCACTACAAAGGAGAAGTCTATATGCGACACCTACCTCTTGTTCTCATGGCAGCTTCGCTTGCGGCCTGCCAAACAATGCCGTCACCCGAATCAAGCAAGGGCGAAGTAAGATCAACCACACAGAGTTGGGCCGCTGCCTTCAACAGTTGTGATCTCGACAAGGCAGGCTCGCTGTATTCCACAGAGGCGGTGCTGTGGGGTACCGTCTCACCTGCCATCATTTCCTCACCCGCAGGCATTCGGCAGTACTTCGCGCGCGCGTGCTCATCGAGTCCCCAACCAAAGGTGGCCCTCGGCGAGGAGATCATTCGCGTCTATGGCAAAACAGCTATCAACTCCGGGAGCTACACATTTACCGTGTTCGCTGGTGGCCAAGCTCGCCAATTCCCGGCTCGCTATAGCTTCACATACCGAAAGCAGGACGGAAAGTGGCTTATTGTTGACCACCATTCGTCTGCGCTGCCCGTCTCACCTACTCCAGCGTCGACTCCTACGCGCTGAGGGCCCCTCGAAAGCACGCAGCAAAAAGCGCGTCGGTTGTTTAGCGAGTATTTAGCTCCTGCCGCCAGCCATCCGCCCCGCCGTCCCGACGATTTGTGCGCATGGCCGCTTTGCGGACCGTCAGCGCACCATGAGGAGCGGCGGCGCGGCGCACGGCTGGTGGCTGACGGCCCGTGAGCGAACATAAAGCCAATTGGCCGCTGAATTCGGAAGTTGGCAACTTTCGAAACGCAGATGAAGCGCGCTGTATTAAATGACACTACAATAAATACTCAATGAAGCTGACATTCGACCCCGCCAAAGATGCGTTGAATGTTAAAAAGCACGGGATTTCGCTGAGTCAGGCGGAATCGGCAGATTGGGCTGACGCGCTGGAATGGGTGGACTTGAGGTTTGACTACGGCGAGCAGCGCATGGCAAGTCTGGTGCCACTGGATGGCCGTATCTATTTTGTGGCCTTCGTTGACCGGGCCGTAACGCGACGGGTCATCAGTTTGAGAAAAGCCAACATTCGCGAGGTGAAACGATATGCCCAAAACCATTGAAACTATTCGGACTAAAAGTGGCCGCGTGTTGATTTTGCCGACGCGCAAAGAAAATGCGGCAATCACCGCCGCCGCCGCGAATGACCCGGATGCGGTGCCTTTGACGGATGCGCAATGGGCTGACGTGCTGCCTACCCTGCGCCGTGGGCGCCCGCTGGGCAGCGGCAGCAAAGTTCAGGTGACTTTGCGCCTTGATCTTGACGTGGTGGAAAAACTCAAGGAAGAAGGCGCGGGCTGGCAAACCCGGGCCAATGCGGCTTTGCGCCGGGCAGTGTTGCATCCTCGAAAGCACGCAGCAAAAAGCGCGTCGGTGGTTTAACGAGTTTTACACTCCTGCCACCAGCCGTGCGCCCCGCCGTCCCGGCGATTTGTGCGCAGGGCCCCTTTGCGGACTGTCAGCGCTCCATGACGAGCGGCGACGGGGCGCTTGGGTGGGGGCTGACGGCCTGAACCCAGGCGCGATGTTGGCGGGCCGCTGCATGGGCCTTTATTGGCCTAAACAGGCAGGCTGTCAACTGTTGTCGCTCAAATCAACCCAATTGTACCCAAATTGGGGTTTATTGACCTTAAAAAACACACCACACCTGATTTCGAAGCCTTTTCGCCATCCAAGTCACGAATTTATTTTATTCATTGCTATATATAATGTAGCAAATTGGCGGACCGGTAAAACACGGTATCAGCGCCTGAATTCGGAACCCTTTTACGCTGTCAGTTTTCTGGGTCTTCGCGTCACATGGGAGACCTCTTTGACGGGCTGATAATTCCAGATCAAATCCGTCCACATGTTCTGGCAAACCTCCCGCTTCAAAATCGACCTGACTTTGCCCAAGGTCATGGGCATCGTCAACGT
>JANNYX010000203.1:0-9661 GCA_031410295.1 Rhodoferax sp. | reverse complement strand
GCCTGCGAGTTTTCTTCACCCGTGTAGTGGAACGGCACCTTCATGTGCAGCAGGGTGTTGGCCTCGACACGCTGGAAGTCGATGTGTTGCACGAACGGTTTGTAGGGATGCATTTGCACGTCACGCAACAGGACCTTGCTGTCTTTGCCGGCGACTTCCATGTCCAGGATGGTGGAATGGAAAGTTTCCTTTTTCAGGGCGTGCCACAGGGCGTTGTGGTCCAGCTCGATGAGCTGGGGCTCACCGGCGCCTCCGTAAACGATACCGGGCGTGCGGCCCGAAATGCGCAGACGGCGGCTCGCACCCGTACCTTGCATGGCGCGCTCAAAAGCGACGAATTTCATAGTCAAACTCCAAAATGGGAATCCACCGCGACCAGTGTGATTCCCGCTAAAAAAGGCTCCTTTGCAGGGGCCGGCTTTTTTGTCCGGACTGGCAGAACCGTTAAAAGAGGTTCTCCTGATCCGAAAACAAACTCATGACCGACTCACCTTTGGCGATGCGCGCGATCGTCTCGGCGATCAGCGGCGCCACGGTGAGCTGGCGGATATTCTGGCAGCTGCGGGCCGCCTTGCTCAGGGGGATGGTGTCCGTGACCACCACCTCGTCCAGCGCCGTTCCGCCCGAAAGGCGCTCGATCGCGGGGCCGGAAAAAATCGCGTGGGTGCAGTAGGCGTAGACCTTTTTGGCGCCGCGTTCCTTCAAGACTTCAGCCGCCTTGACCAGCGTGCCGGCCGTGTCAATCATGTCGTCCATGATGACGCAGTTGCGCCCGTCAATTTCGCCGATCACGTGCATCACCTCAGACACGTTGGCCTTGGGGCGGCGTTTGTCGATGATGGCCATGTCGCAGCCGAGCTGCTTGGCCAGGGCGCGCGCGCGCACCACACCGCCGACGTCGGGCGAGACGACAATCAGGTCGTCGTACTTTTTTGCCGCAAATCGCCCAGCAAAACCGGCGACGCGTAGATGTTGTCCACCGGGATGTCGAAAAACCCCTGGATCTGGTCAGCGTGCAGGTCCATCGTCAAGACCCGCGCCACACCCACCGCCTGCAACATGTTGGCCACCACTTTGGCAGTGATCGGCACCCGCGCCGAACGCGGACGGCGGTCCTGGCGGGCGTAGCCGAAATAGGGAATGACAGCGCTGATGCGCTCGGCCGAGGCGCGTTTGAGCGCGTCAACCATGATCAGCAATTCCATCAAATTCTCGTTGGTGGGCGCACAGGTGCTTTGCACCACAAACACGTCGCGGGCGCGCACGTTTTGATTGATTTCGACGGTGACCTCACCGTCCGAGAAGCGGCCAACGGTGGCGTCGCCGAGCTTGATGTTCAGGTGGCTGGCGATGTCGGCGGCCATCTCCGGGTTGGCGTTGCCGGTGAAGACCATGAAATCAGGCGACTGTGGTGACTGCATGAAAATTCCAGCTTGAAGAACGGCCCAACGAAACCTTGTGAACTGTGGCAGGGGAGGAAGGATTCGAACCTTCGCATGCTGGAATCAAAATCCAGTGCCTTAACCAACTTGGCGACTCCCCTACACCGGTCTGCGGTATAAGCCCGCAAACCTGAAACTTTATCGGAAACCCGGCCCGAAAACGCATTCGAAACGATCGCCGAATTCCCTTGTGAAAACGTTTTCGAAAACACTATCGAAAACACTATCGAAATATTGCCGAAACATTTTCCGAAGACTTGCCCTCGCTGCGCCCAACGTTATCCGACCACCCGCCCTTGCTGCCTCAAACGTCGGCCCAACCGGCCAGCGGATGCGCCGCCAGATTGTTGCAAACTCGGGCGTCAAAACCAGCTGGTTTTGACGCCAACAGCGTCGCAGCATCGAAGCTGGCAGCGTCGAGCGAAGCCGCAGCCACTAGCCCGCCACCCGATGGGGCCATTCGCGTTGCAAGTGCCGGCATGGGCGCGAAAACCGCGCTCCCGGAGCCAGTCATGCGCCCTTGCAGGCCGTGTTGCGCGAGCCAGTTGAGGCCTTGACCCACACCCGGGCACAATTGTTCGGCCACCGCTTGCAAGTCATTGCGCCCAAACTCAAATGGGTTTGCAGCAAAGCCCAAGATTATAGCAGTCGCGGTGTTCCTTTCGAGTCCTGGATGCGAGAAAATCCGGGCGGTTTCAAGTCCGGCGGGTGGTTTTGCCACGAGAAATTGGGCGGCGGGCAGTTCAATTGGGGTGATGATTTCGCCGATGCCCTCCACCCAGGAGTTGCCCCCGAGCAAGAAGAAGGGCACGTCGGCGCCCAGTTTCAAGCCGATCTCCAGCAACTGGCTCAGGGGCACATTCAGCTGCCAAAGGCGATTCAGCGCCAGCAAGGTGCTGGCCGCGTCGGAGGAGCCGCCGCCCATTCCAGCCTGGCTCGGGATGCGTTTGACGAGGCCAATGTGCACGCCCAGTGCGGCGGCGCTGGCGCCAGCAGCGGCGCGCAGGGCCTGGGCCGCGCGGACCGTCAAGTCTGCGCTTGGCAAAACCGCGTTGGCGCCTGCTCCCACCGCAGCGCCCGGAGTGTCACCCGGTTGGTCACCTGCAAGGCCGCGACCAGACGGCAGATCTTCGCGGCTGATCTGGCCGTCGCCCCGCCGCTCGAAATGCAGGGTGTCACACCAGTCAATCAGCATGAAGGCGGATTGCAGGCTGTGGAAACCGTCGGCGCGGCGGCCCGTGACGTGCAAAAACAGGTTCAGCTTGGCTGGCGCGCAAACGTCGTAAAGGGCCTTCATGGAATTCGCTTCATGGACTTGCCGTTGGGGCTGGATCGTGCCATTGCCACGCCGCGCAGATCAGTCCAGGACGATGCGCAGTTCAACCGGCGGGGTGGGGCTGACGCGGCGCGCCGTGACACGCCCGTTGGCGGCGGCGGACACGTCGGCCATCCAGCCGGGTGCATTCGCCGGGTTGCCATTGAGCCAGGCGAACAGGCTGGCGATAGGCAAGTCGGCCCCGGTGGCGCTTTGCACCATGGCACCCAGCGAATCGAACTGACGTGTCGCCCCGCCACTTTCGAGTTGCGCCAGGCCAGGGCCCCAATTCAATGCCGCCACCGTGTTGCCCAGAGGCGAGAACAAGACCAGGGCGCCATTTTGTACAGTGCCGGTGAGTTCGAAAGCCCCTGAAAAAAATTGTGGCTGGGTCCGGTTCTGTGCGGAATCGGCGTCAATTTTGAGTGACAGGCGGCCCCTGAATTCAGTTTTAACCGGAATATTTCTAGTTGAATTATTTTCTTGAGAATTTTCTGGCCTTAAGGCCGTCGAATAATTTGCACATCCTGCTATTATAAGAGAAGCAAAAATGACTAGTATTTTTGCAAATAAATCACTTATAATCACAATTTAACGCGTAATCGCTTAAGCGTCTCAAGCAACGTTTCGTTCTCTGCATTGAGCGCTGCGCCTTCACGCCAGATGGCCAGGGCTTGATCGCGTTTGCCGCTGGTCCACAGGACCTCGCCCAGGTGCGCGGCGATTTCCGCATCGGGGCGCGTCTTGTAGGCGCTCTCCAGAATGCGCAGGGCTTCGGCGGTGTTGCCGCTGCGAAATTCCACCCAACCCAGGCTGTCTGAAATGAAGGGGTCGTTGGGCGCGAATTCGAGGGCTTTCATAATCAGGGTTTTGGCTTCGGGCAAGCGGATATTGCGTTCAGCGAAGGAGTAGCCCAGCGCGTTGTAGGCGTGTTGGTAGTCAGGTTTACCGGCGATGATCTGGCGCAGGAGACGCTCCATTTCGGCAAGCCGATCGAGTTTTTCAGCCAGCATGGCCTGGTCGTACAGCAGCTCGTAATCCGGCGCGCCGGTTTTGGTTTTTTCAACGATCAGCTCATAGGCCGGCTTGTACTGTTTGAAGTCTCGCAGCAATTGGATCTCAGCCATGAGTTTCAGGCGTGCGTCGGACGGCAGTTTTTCGGGCAGGGCGCGCAGGAGTTTTCGGCCTTCGTCGATCTTTCCCTGTTTGGCCAAAATGGTGGCGCGGCGGCTTTGCGCGGCGATGAGGTCGTCCGCGCTGTCAATTTTGTTCAACCAGCTTTCGGCCTGGACAAAGTCTTTGCGGGTCTCGGCAATTTGCGCCAGCGACAAATAGGCCTGCGCCAGGCCGCGCTCGACCTCTGGGGAGCGCGTGCCATCCGCTGCCTGCACCACCTCGATGTGACTCTTGAGCGACTTTTCGCCAGCGTCGAACTTGCGCTCCTGCGCTTCCAGCGTGCCGCGCACCAGCCAGGCCTGCGGATGGTCCGGTTTTTCTGCCGTCACGGCCTGCAGTTGGGTGGCAGCCTCGGCGTAACGCTGGGCATCGATCAGCGCCCGCGCATACCCCATTCTGATTTCGACCTGAGGCTTACCGTCGATGTATTTGCGCACGATCTGCTCGGCCTGGGGCGTCTTCGGGCCCATCAACGAGAGGGCCAACGCTGCCGCGCCCTCTGCCGCCGGCTCCAGCGCCTGCGCGCGCCGCGCCGCATCCAGCACGCCCGGCGTGTCCGCTGCTTCCAGGCGCATGCGACCCACTGTGGTCCAGGCGGCAGCGCCGGTCGCGGGGTTGGCCAGTGCGTCGACCAGGGCCTGTTCGACGACACTGGCCGCGAGTTTTTTGTCGGTGGCGCGGGCGTAAAAGCGCGGCACCGCGCCAATTACCACCAGGCGTTCGCGCGCGGGACTGGCGGCGATTTCACTCTTGAGCGGCTCCAGCGTTTCACCGATCCGGTTCAGGCCAATCAGAATTTGCAGGGCATAACGATTGGCTTCGCGGGAATTTGGCAAGGCTTTGGACCAGGCCCGCGCGGCCAGCAAGGCAGATTCGCCGGAGCGCGATTGCAGCGCAATGGCCACCGCGCGCTCGTACAGTTTGGCGTCATTGGTTTTGCGGGCGGCATCCAGAATCAAGGAATAACCGGCGCCGGCCTCGCCGCCAAAGGTGTTGATTTCACCCAGCAGAAGTTGGTAAAAAAGCTCGCCGTCCAGCGCTGACGCGATCGGCTCACTGGCCGCCGCCGCGGGTGCGCTGGCCGCCGCGCCGGGCGCGCGCACCGGCTGTGCCAAGCCTTCAAGCAGCAGCGTTGCCAGGGCCAGCGCCATTGCGGCTTTGGTCAAAGGAATTCGAATGGTCAATTGGCGCTGGGTCAGAATGGGGTGGAATTGCAACATCAAACCATAATAATCCAAGCTGGATCAAACCATTGGACACATGCCTGAATTACCTGAAGTTGAAGTGACCCGGTTGAGTTTTGCCGACCGCATCCGGGGCGCCACGGTGCTTGCGCTGACGATGGGAAAACCCCTGCGCTGGCCGCTGGGCTGCGAGCCGGCCAGCTTGGTCGGCGAGCGCGTCATTTCCGTGCGCCGCCGCGGCAAATATCTGTTGCTGGATCTCGAGCGTGCGCCGATGGATCAAGTGCGGCCTTTGCCGGGCCTTTTGCTGATCCACCTGGGCATGTCCGGCAGCCTGAGCTTCCGCCAGCAAAGCGCACTGTTGGGCGTACACGACCACTTTGAAATGGCAACCAGCCAGGGCACTTTGACCCTGAATGACCCGCGCAGATTTGGCGCCGTGGTGTACGCGCAATCCGAGGATTCAGCCATCGCGCAAAAGCTGTTGGGCAAACTCGGCATGGAACCGTTGTCGCAAGACGCCGCGATCGGGTTTGATCTACAGCGCTTCGTCGCTGGTTTAAAGCTGCGTAGCGCGCCCATCAAACAAGTGCTGCTGGGCGGCGAACTGGTGGTGGGGGTGGGCAATATTTACGCCTCGGAGGCGCTTTACCAAGCGGGGATCCGGCCCGGCGCCAAAGCCAATCGCATCAGCCGGCCGCGGGCCTTGCGCCTGCACGCGGCCGTCAAACGTGTGCTGGCGCGGGCGGTCGAGCGCGGCGGCAGCACGTTGCGCGACTTCAGCAATGCCCAGGGGCAGGCCGGGCATTTCCAGCTCGAAGCCATGGTTTACGGCCGCGCCGGTGAGCCCTGCAAAACCTGCGCAACAACGATACGGGTCATCCGGCAAGGACAGCGCTCCAGTTTTTTTTGTCCCCGCTGTCAAAAGGCGTGAACGTCTGTCGCGGCCACAGTGCTATATTGAAAACCACAACGAGGCTGTAGGGGCTGCATTGACCACTTCTTTCAACGAACAATTCGACCAGCACGGCGCGTGGCGGCGCGAGTTCGCCTTGCGCCTGAAACTTTTGTCCGAATGGATGAGAGACCATGAATTGCTCGACGCCGCGGTCGAAGAGCGCCTGCGCAGGCTTGAAGTCCAGGTGCGCTCAGACAAGGTGATGGTGGCCTTTGTCGCGGAATTCTCGCGTGGCAAGTCGGAACTGATCAACGCGATTTTCTTCGCTGCTTACGGCCGGCGCATCATGCCCGCCAGTGCCGGCCGCACCACCATGTGCCCGACGGAGATGGGTTACGACGCCGGCGTGCCGCCTTGCCTGCGCCTGCTGCCGATTGAAAGCCGTTTGAAGCCGCAGTCCTTGATGGAATGGCGCATGGTGCCGCAGAAGTGGGCCCGCATTGATCTGGATGTGAATGATCCCAATCAGTTGTCCCAGGCGCTCCTGAAGGTGGCGGAAACGCGCAAAGTGACCCAGGAGGAAGCCCTTGCATTGGGATTGTGGAGCGTCCAGTCGAGCCAGGACAACCCTCAACCTGACGCCCAGGGCCTGGTGGAAGTGCCCAAATGGCGCCATGCCTTGATCAATATCGCGCACCCCCTGTTGAAGCAGGGCCTCGTGATTCTGGATACGCCTGGCTTGAACGCCATCGGCGCCGAGCCCGAATTGACGGTGAGCCTCATCCCGCAGGCGCAGGCGGTGATTTTTATCCTGGGCGCTGATACCGGCGTCACGAAATCGGACCTGGCGATCTGGAATGAACACCTGATCACCGAGGCCGGGCACAACAATACCCGCGTGGTGGTGCTCAACAAGATCGACACGTTGTGGGATCCCTTGAGCACACATGCGCAAATGCAGGCGCAAGTTGAGCGGCAGCGCGCGTCGACGGCGGAAATTCTGAAAATCCCGTTGGAACAGGTGATTGCGGTGTCGGCCCACAAAGGCCTGGTTGGCAAAGTGACCAACCAGCCTGCCCTGCTGGCACAAAGCTGTCTGCCCGCGCTCGAGGATGCTTTGGCCAAAAGCATCATGGGAAAGCGCCATGACATACTGGGCCAAGCTGTGGCTGGCGCCATTGGCGAATTGCGCAACGAGACCAGCCGGGTCATCAACATCCGCAGACGCGACCTGGCCGATCAATTGAGCGAACTGACCGGCCTGCAGGGTAAGAACGCAACCGTCATCAAACACATGCGGCAACGCATTGCGCAGGAGCAAATCGACTTTGACCTGGGAGGCTCGCGCATCCAGGCGGTGCGTTCGGTGCATTTGAAGCTGTTGCAGGAAATATTCAAGCTGTTGGGCCCGGTGTACCTCAAAAAGGAAATGGCGCAGCTCACCGGAAAGTTGCAGGAAAAGGGCATCAAGCTGGGTGTCAAACGCGCCTACGGCGAAACCTTCGGCCGCCTGCGTGGCAGTTTGACCAAAGTCCAATCGCTCGCGTCCGAGATCCAGACGATGCTCGAAGCGTCTTTTCGCCAACTCAACGCGGAGCACGGGTTTTCCTTACAGGCTCCCGCCGAGCCCACCATGGGCCCGTACCAGCACGGTCTGGATCAGGTCGAGAAAAGCCACCTTCAATACTTGGGTATCGGCAATTCCTTCAAACTGGCCCAGCCCGAGTTCACGGATCGTCTGGTGCGCGCCTTGTCCACGCGATTGCGCACCATTCATGAAACCGCTTTGGGGGACGTCGAACTTTGGAGCAAATCGGCCGCCGCCCAGCTTGACGCCCAATTGCGTGAGCGGCGTCGGACGTTCTCCCGGCGCATTGAGGCAATCGACCGGATATCGCAGGCCACGGGCGGCTTGCAGGAACGTGTTGCCGATATCGGCGCGCAGGAAAAAAGCCTGAAGCAGCTTGATCACAAACTGATTGAATTGACGGGCTTTCTGATGGCGCCCAAGCACTCGCCGCAAGTCGCCCATGCAGTGGCACCCAAAGCCAAGGTCAAAAACGCCACCGGTCCACTGACCAGGTTGGCCAGTATTTGAGCACCCCCAACCCGGTGTTGTGGCAAAAGGTGGTGCATTGGCAGGTCAGCCATGGCCGCCACCATCTCCCCTGGCAAAACACCCGGGACCCCTACCTTGTTTGGCTGTCCGAAATCATGTTGCAGCAGACGCAGGTGGCCACGGTGCGCGATTATTTTTCGCGTTTCCTGCTTCGGTTTCCGGACGTCAAATCACTGGCCGATGCCAGCCTGGATGATGTCCTGGGATTGTGGGCGGGGCTGGGGTATTACAGTCGCGCCCGCAACCTTCACGCCTGTGCGCAAGCCGTGGTGAGCGCGCATGGCGCAACTTTCCCCAGGTCGGCAGCGGCGCTTGAAGAATTGCCGGGGATCGGTCGGTCGACCGCGGCGGCTATTGCCTCACTGTGTTTTGGCGAGCGCGTAGCCATTCTTGACGGCAACGTCAAGCGCGTGATCACCCGGGTGTTGGGTTTTGCGGGCGACCTCGCGCAAAGCCGCCATGAAAAGCTTCTTTGGGAAAAAGCCGAATCCATGTTGCCCCACGGAAATTCGGCCCTTGACATGGCGCGTTACAGCCAGGGCATGATGGATCTGGGTGCCACCGTGTGCCTTTCAAGGCAACCGGAATGTGGCCTATGTCCCCTATCGGATGACTGTGTCGCGCGGCGCGAAGGTTCGCCTGCCAGATACCCGGTGAAAACACGCAGGGTTAAACGCAACGCGCAGTCACTGTGGATGTTGTGGGCCACGGACCGGGCCGGCGCCATTTTGATGCAGAAGCGACCCACGCCGGGCGTGTGGGCGGGTCTGTACTGTTTTGCCCTGTTTGACAGTGCCCAGGCGCTGCAGGATGCCATCGCGCCGGCCTACCGCAAGTCATTGTCCTTTCAGGCGGCCTTCAAACATGTGCTGACCCACAAGGATCTGCATTTGCACCCGGTCGGTTTGCAGGCGCCGGTTGCTGCATTCAGGAAAATACCAGGACATTGGTTTTCGCCAACACAGTGGCCATCTCTGGGCATGCCTGCGCCCGTGCGCAAACTGCTTTTGGTGGCTTAGCCGGGCAGCACTTGGTTTGCAGGCCACCGCCTGCATTACGCGCTTAGCCACCCCGTGCCCGTCGTCGAGAAACGCCCCGACACGCTGTCAAGTTCACGGTGGCGTTTGAGCGTGGCCCATTTGCCGGCAAAACTATCGGCCAGCTCTTCAACAATATAGACTGAACGGTGTTGGCCGCCGGTGCAACCAATGGCCACCGTGACATAGCTGCGATGGTCGCGCGCCAGCGACTCGAGCCAATAGCTGATGAATGTGTCGATCTGGCGCAGCATCTCGCCGACTTCCGGCTGGCGCTTCAAAAACTCAATCACACGCCCGTCGCGGCCAGTCAGGTCACGCAGTTCCCCCTCGTACTGGGGGTTGGGCAGCATGCGAACGTCAAAAACAAAATCAGCGTCGGTTGGCACACCCCGCTTGAACGCAAACGACTCAAAGGCCAGGGTCAATTGACCACGCTTCGCGGATATCAGTGCCTTGACGTAACTCTGGAGCTGCGACGGCCGGATGA
>JANNYX010000202.1:0-5062 GCA_031410295.1 Rhodoferax sp. | reverse complement strand
ACGCTCCACCGCTTCGCGGGTCGCTGCCCCCCGAGGGGGTTAATTTTCCTTGGGGCGGCCCAGCGGGAAATTTTTGCTTCGCGCCCCCACGCCCCAGCGCGCCTCGATTTTTTGCCGCGCTTTGGGGTCAATGTTGACGCGGCTCAAATCTCCTTGGACGTGAGGCAAGGCCATCAAGCGGTGGTCCATGACCTTGAACCACAGGGGCGGCACATACGACAAGGGAAACATGCCAAAGTAGCCGCTTGGCAGCTGTGGCACATCTTCAAAATGTCGCAGCGATTGGTAACGCCGCAGCGGGTAGGCGTGGTGGTCTGAGTGGCGTTGCAAATGGAACAGTGCCAGGTTGGTGATGAGGTGGTTGGTGTTCCAGGAGTGGTGCGGTTGGGGAGTTTCGTAACGCCCGTTGGGCAGGCGTTCGCGCAGCAGGCCGTAATGCTCGACATAGTTGGCCGAGGTCAATTGCCACCAGGCCACCAGGTTGTGGATAGCCAGAAACGGCAACATGATCCAGCCGAACGCGGCAATCAGCCCGAGTTGGAGGACGCAGCTGACCGCATACGACTGCAGCAGGGTGTTGTGCCGGCTCCAAACCGGCTGCTTGGCCCGCACCAGGCGTTCGGACTCCAGCCGCCAGGCGCGCCGGATGCCGCCGGGCAGTTCCCTCAGCGCAAAGCGGTAAATGCTCTCACCCATGCGCGCGCTGGCGTGGTCCTCGGGCGTTGACACCGAGCGGTGATGGCCACGACCATGCTCCACGGTGAAATGGCCATAAAAAGGCACCGCAAGAACCAGGCGCGCCAGCCATTGCTCAATCGCGGTGTTTTTATGGCCCAACTCGTGCCCGGTGTTGATCCCAATGCCTGAGTCGGTGCCCGCCACATAGGCCATGATGCCAACCGCCCACCACGACAAATCATGTGTACCCACCCACCAGGCGCAGCCGATGAGGGCAATGAAATGCATTGGCACAATGGCCCAGGTCAACCAGCGGTAATAACGGTCCTCTTCGAGCTGCGCCACCACCGCCTCTGGCGGGTTGCTCTGGTCTTCGCCAAACAACGCGTCCAGCAACGGCATCAGGCCATAACTGATCAAAATCGGCAAAGCCAGCGCAATCTGCAGGCCACTGGCTGCGTGCGCCGCCATGCCGGCAAAGGGCAACAGGGGAAAGGCGACCGACAATAACCACCACAGGCGCTTGCGGTCGCGGTATTCAACCGGGCGTAGATTCGGATCAACAGCTCGATAGACTTTGCTCATGTGTGCTTTATAGCCGAGCCCGCGACTGACTTCAATCACCGGGTGCAGCAAACTTCCGGTTTTTTTGGGGATGTTAGCTGCGCCGGACTCACGCTACCAGCGGCAAGCTGCGGTGGCGCTTGCCCGTTAAGGCAAAAACCGCGTTGGCCACCGCGGGGGCGAGCGGCGGGACGCCGGGTTCACCCACACCGCTGGGGGGGCGCGTGCTGGGCGCAATGTAGGTTTCAACCAAGGGTGCTTCGGCCAGTTTCACCATTGGATAATTGTTGAAATTGTTTTGCTGGACGACACCGTCGACGATGTCGATCTTGCCGTAGAGCGCCGCCGTCAGCGCAAAAATCACCGAACTTTCCATTTGTTGCGCCACGATGTCCGGGTTGACCACGGTGCCACAGTCGATGGCACACACCACCCGGTGCACGCGCGGCAAGCCCTTGACCATCGATACCTCGGCCACCTGCGCGACGATGGAACCAAACGACTCATGCAGGGCAACACCCCGCGCACGCCCCGGTGGCAACGGTTTGCCCCATTGGGCTTTTTCCGCCGCCAGGTTCAGGAGGGCGAGATACCGCGGCGCGTCCTTGAGCAAGGCGCGGCGCAATGCGAGCGGATCCTGATTCGTTTCAAACGCAATCTCGTCAATGAAACTTTCCGAAATGAAGGCGTTGTGGGAATGCCCCACCGAGCGCCAATTGCCAATCGGAACGCCGGTGCGCGTGGCAACGTGGGCCATGTGCTGGTGCACAAATCCATAAGGCAAATCGAACAGACCCTCGGCGCTGGCCTTGTCCGGCGGTTCGATGGGCCCGGCCAAGGCGGGCAAAACCCGCTCTATAAAGCGTGGCGAGAGCGCATCGCCTGCCGACTTGATCGACAAGGCGCTGAAGGCGCCGGGCACATCCACCGAGGCTTTGAGGTGCGCCACCTGCATCGGCCGGTAGACGTCGTGTGTGGTGTCTTCTTCACGCGACCACACCAATTGCACCGGGCGTTCGCCGCAGTCCATGGCGACACGCACGGCCTGCGCCACGTAGTCCACTTCGAGGCGCCGGCCAAAACCACCGCCCAAAAGCATCGCATGCAGCTTGACTTTGTCCAGCGCCACACCGGCTACCTGCGCGGCGATGGCACGGGCCAGTTCGGGCACCTGGGTGCCGGTCCACAGCGTGACCTGGCCATCCTTGACCTGGGCCGTGCAGTTCATCGGTTCCATGGTGGCGTGGGCCAGGAAGGGTGCCGTGTAAGTGGCCGCTATGACGCGGGTGGCTTTGGCAAGCCCCGCCTGGGCATCGCCCTGTTTGTGAAAACCGAACCCGTCCTCGGCATTCGCCATCTTGCTCAAATGCGCCTCGATGTCTTTGCTGTTGAGCGCGCCCAATGGCCGCTGCTTCCAGCTGGCTTCAACGGCGGCGGCGCCCTGCAAAGCGTGCCAGGTGGTTTTGCCGAGGACGGCAAAACCCGCACTGCTGCCCGCATAGGCCGGCAGCAGAACGATGCGCTCCACACCTGGGATGGCCATGGCGGCCTTGTCGTTCAGGCCGGCCAGTGAGCCGCCCAACATGGGCGACTGGCGCACGGTGGCGAAAATCAACCCTTCGGGCCGCGCGTCCAGACCAAAGCGGGCGTTGCCGTTGACCTTGGCGGGAACGTCAGTGCGCGGCGCAGGTGTGCCAATCAGCTTCCAGTCTTTGCGGTCCTTGAGTTTGGCTTCGGTCAAATCAAGCGCCAATGCGGCCTTGGAAAATTCGCCGTAATGGCCTTTTTTGCCCGAGGCATGGCCAATGACGCCGTCGGCCACGCTGATCTCGGCGACCGGTACCTTCCAGGCCTGTGCAGCGGCATTGAGCAGGCTGGCGCGGGCCAGCGCGGCGGCCATGCGCAGGTGGTCCCACGCGTCCGAGACGCTGCTGGAGCCGCCGGTGGCGTTGAGGCCCAGTTCGCGCACCGCCTTGTCCATCAGCCAATGGGTAACCCTGATCTTGAGCGGTAGTTCGGGGCCTTCCAGGTCCAGCGGATGAAACGGCAAAGCCAGGCGCATCATCATGACGTTGCCATAGATCGAATCCGGTCCGGCCTGCTCAAGCTGCACTTTGGAAAGCGGCACATCCAGCTCTTCGGCCACCAGCATGGGTAGCGAGGTGTGCACACCCTGGCCCATCTCGGCGCGGGCCATGGCCAGCACCACATTGCCATCCTGCGTGATTTTGATCCAGCCGTTCAATGCCACCTCGCCCTGCGCGGGCGGCAACATGTGGGCCGGTTTGCCCAGGCGCGAGCGCATCGGCAGCACGCCCCAGCCGATGATCAAGGCGCCGGCTGCGCCCAGCCCGCCCAGTATCCAGGTTCGACGTTTCATGTGGTGGCTCCGGCAGCGCGGTGAATGGCCTTGCGCACGCGCTGGTAGGTGCCGCAGCGGCAGATGTTGGTCATCGCCGCGTCAATGTCGTCGTCGGTCGGATTAGGGGTCTTTTCCAGCAGCGCTGCTGCGGCCATCAGCATGCCGCTTTGGCAATAGCCGCATTGCGGCACCTGTTCTGCAATCCAAGCCGCTTGCAACGGGTGCGGTTTGTCAGGCGTTCCCAGGGACTCGATGGTGCGGATTGATTTGCCAACCACGGACGAAGCAGGTGTGACACAACTGCGCAGCGCCTGCCCGCCCACATGCACGGTGCAGGCGCCGCAGGCAGCAATACCACAACCAAACTTGGTGCCGGTCAGGTTCAGCACATCACGCAGCAGCCACAGGAGCGGCATGTTCGGGTTGGCATCGGCCTGAACCACTTGGCCATTGATATTGAGTTCCATCCGGGTCCCTGAAAATCACTGCGATGAACGCATTGTTGCGCAATTTTCAGTGGCCTTGACGCGGCAGGATTTTTGACGTGGCCAACCCTGCTGACACAACGCTGTCAGTAGCCCAGGCGCACCATCGGTTCTCCCTTAACCACCCTTTCTATCCCCTATTAACCACTTTGGAGTTTTCCATGACAAATGCTACGGCCACAACCACCAAAAACGCGATCACGTGGTTTGAAATCCCCACGCTCGATCTGGCTAAATCCCAGGCCTTTTACGAGACTGTCCTGGCCTGCACCATGCGCCCAGAAGACATGGGGCCGTCGCAGGGCGCGGTGTTTCCGTATGAAGGCGAAGAGGCCATCGGTGGCGCGCTGCTGTGCGGCCCCAGTGCGCCCAAACCCGGCGCAACCGGCGCGCTGATTTACCTGGACGCTTCGCCGTTGCTGGACGCAGCGGTGAGCCGGGCCTTGGCAGCGGGCGCCAGCCTGGCGTGCCCGCGTGTGGCGCTGCCCCCGGGCATGGGCTTCTTTGCGCACATCATTGACCTGGATGGCAACCGGGTGGGCCTGCACGCGCTGGCCTGATTTGGCCTGACCTGCCTATTGGATAAAGTCACACCATGACCGCTTCCGTCAACAAGAACTGGATTGCCGTGGCCAGCGCCGACCATGCGCGGCGCGGCCGCGATGAGATGGCGCCGGGCTTCATGCAGGTCGGCCACGGCAAGCTGGCCCCGCTCAAGCGGGTGCAGCCGGGCGACCGCGTGGCCTACTATTCACCTACGGTCTCCATGGGGGCCAAGGACGGCTTCCAGAGCTTCGTGTCCATCGGCGTCGTGCAGCCGGGCGAGCCTTATGCGTTTGACATGGGCGGCTTTGTGCCCTACCGGCGCTGCGTGAAATACCTGAAGTCAAAAGAGGCGTCGATTCTCCCCTTGCTGGACGATTTTGAGTTTGTTGAAAACCGCAGTCGGTGGGGCTACAAGTTTCGTTTTGGC
>JANNYX010000201.1:0-4302 GCA_031410295.1 Rhodoferax sp. | reverse complement strand
GGGCGCCGGCAACTACGACCAGTTGTGGCTCACCAGCAGCCTGCGCGGCATGGCCAGTGGTGTGCTCAAGGTTGAAATTCTCACCGAAGGTGTGCATTCGGGCGACGCCAGCGGCCTTGTGCCTTCGAGTTTTCGCATCATGCGCCAGGTGCTGGACCGCCTGGAGGACAGCGCCACCGGGCGGCTGTTGCCGGCCAGTTTCCATTGTGAGGTGCCCGCCGACCGGCTTGTGCAAGCGCAGGCCACGGCGGCGATTTTGGGCGCTGACATTTACAAACGTTTCCCCTGGGCGCATTACGATTGTGCTGGCGACACCGCCTTCGCGCTGCCGACCACCACCGATCCGGTGCAGGCGCTGTTGAACCGCACCTGGTCACCGACGTTGAGCGTGACCGGCGCCGACGGCTTCCCGCAAATGCAGGACGCCGGCAACGTCTTGCGCCCTTACACCGCGTTCAAACTCAGCCTGCGCCTGCCGCCGCTGGTGGATGCCGGCCAGGCCGTGCAGGAGCTCAAAACCCTGCTTGAAGACAACGCACCCTACCAGGCCAAAGTCACCTTTGAAAGTGGTGGCGGCGCCACCGGTTGGAATGCGCCCAACACCGCCGCCTGGTTTGAGCAGGCATTGAACCAGGCGTCCCAAGCCCATTTCGGCGCACCCTGCGGCTACATCGGGCAGGGCGGCACGATCCCCCTGATGAATATGTTGTCCAAAGGTTTCCCCAGCGCGCAGATGATGGTCTGCGGCGTCTTGGGCCCGCGCTCCAACGCCCACGGACCCAACGAATTTCTGCACGTGCCTTACGCCAAAAAACTGACCGCCGCAGTCGCCCAGGTGGTGGCCCAGTTGCCCTGACGCAGACGCTGTTATGTCCCCTGAATCAACTTTGACCACCTTTGTTGCCAGCGACGGCGACAACCTGGCCGTGCAGGACTGGCCGCTTGAAAAGGAGCAGACCCTGCGCGGCGTGGTGTTGATCGTGCACGGTTTGGGTGAACACGCCGGTCGCTACGATCACGTGGCCAGGCGGCTGAACAGTTGGGGTTTTGCGGTGCGCGGTTTTGACCAGTACGGGCACGGCGAGTCCGGTGGCGTGCGCGGCGGTTTGCCCAGCAACAACCGCTTGCTGGACGACCTGGCCGACATCGTCGACAGCACCAAACAGCGCATGCACAAGGCCTGTCCGCTGATTTTGCTCGGCCACAGCATGGGCGGTCTGGTCGCAGGCTTGTTTGTCGCCCGCGGCGTGCGCCCGGTTGATGCCCTGGTGATGTCATCACCGGTGCTGGATCCCGGCCTCAGTGGTTTCCAGAAATTGCTGGTGGCGGTGCTGCCCAGGTTCGCACCCGACCTGCGTGTCAGCAATGCGCTGGATATCTCCAAACTCTCGCATGACCCCGACGTGGTGCGCGCCTACAAAGCCGACAAATTGGTCCATGACCGCATATCCGCCCGCCTGGCCAAGTTCATTGCCGATGGTGGCCCTGAAATGCTGGCGGCGGCGCCCACGTGGACCACCCCAACCCTGTTGATGTTTGCCGGGCAGGACAAACTGGTGGCGCCCACCGGCAGCCGCGCCTTTGCGGCCAGCGCGTCTAAACAGAGCGTGACCGCACAGTGTTTTGAACCGCTTTACCACGAAATATTCAATGAGCTGAACGCCGATCCGGTGTACGCGGCGCTCAAGGCCTGGCTCGACGCCCGCTTCTGATTCCATTGCTAAATCATCCGTGAACTTCGTTGTACCTCCTAGCCGATGCTTGCGCACTGTCTTCGTCGGCACGCCTAATTCACGAATGATTCAGCAATGGAATGAGGCGGCGTCAGCCCACGGCTTTGGCCAGGCGCCGCTGGTGCAGCAGCAGCCACAACAAGGCCAGGCCGGTCGCGGCCACGGGCGCCAGCGAGCCGTAATTCAGCAAGGTCCAGCCGCGCGTGGTGACCAAGGCGCCTGAAGCCAGGGAGGTCAGCGCCAGGGTTGCAAAAACGCAGAAATTCAGGGCCCCCTGGGCGCGGTCTTTTTCCTCCGGCCGCCAGGTTTGCAAAGCCAGGGTGGTGCCGCCGGTGAAGAGGAAGTTCCAGCCGACCCCCAGCAGAAACAAGGCCGCCAGGAACTGGTGCAAATCGACGCCCGAAAGTGCGATCACGATGCACAACACATTCAACACCACCCCCACCCCCATGATCGTCAAGGTGCCGAACCGCCGGATCAAATGCCCGGTGAAAAATCCGGGTGCGAACATGCCGATCACGTGCCACTCCAGCACCAGCGCGATGTCAGAAAACGGCAGATTGCACTGCTGCATGGCGATGGGTGTCGCCGCCATCAGCAAATTCATCACACCAAAACCCAATGCGCTGCCGATGGCGGCAACGATGAACACCGGCTGCGCGATGATCTCCCTGAGCGGGCGGCCTCCCGCGCCTTTTGATTGAGGCGGCGCCGGCGCAAACTGCATGAACGACATCAAGCCCATGGCCAGCAACGCGACCAGCGCCAGCGACAAATAGGCGCCAACAAACTGAGCCTCAAACATATTGCGGGTTTGCGCGGCGATGTTCGGACCCAACACCGCGCCGATAAGCCCGCCGGCCAGCACCAGAGACACCGCCTTCTCGCGCCAGGCCGGCTCGGCCAATTCTGCGGCGGCAAAGCGGTACAACGAGGCATTGGCGTTGTAATACCCGGCGATGACGGTGGCCAGACACAAGAGCCAGAAATTCTTGTTGACCGCGGCATAAGCGCACAACAGGGCCGACAACAAGGCGACGACCAAGCCGAGTTGAAACGAGATTTTGCGTCCGTACCGGGCTTGTACTTTGGCTACCACGCCGGTCGACAGGGCCCCGCCCACGACATACCCCATCACCGGCAAGGTCGCCATCCAGCCCAGGGGCGCCAGGCTCAGTCCGACCAGGCCGTTGATCGCAATGAAGATGACGTTGTTGGTGAGAAAAAAGCCCTGGCACACCGCCAGCAGCCACAGATTTTTATTCATGGCGGCCCGTAGCCTTGGGCGGCAGCCGCCAAAGTTTTCGCTTCATGGGTCCAGTGTAAGGGCGACCAGCGTCGCCAGTGCGGCGGTCTCGGCGCGCAACACGCGCGGGCCCAGCGAGACGCGGGCAAAACCCTTGGCGCTGGCGCTGCGCTCCTCGGAAACGGTCAAACCGCCTTCAGGACCGGACAACACCGTCACCGGCTCCAACGCACTCCCCAGCGCCACCACCCGCATATCCAGGGATTGAGCGGCTTTGCCCAATGACAAGACCCAGCCTTGGCCCGCCGGCGCCGATTGAAGCCAATCTGCAAAACCCAACACCGGGGCGATCAGCGGCACGCGGTTGCGCCCGCACTGTTCGCAGGCGGCGACGGCAATCGCCTGCCAGTGTTGTTGTTTCTTCTGCGCGCGATCCGTCGACAGCCGCAACACGGTGCGTTCGGTGACCAGGGGCTGGATGCTGGCCACCCCCAGTTCAGTGGCCTTTTCCACCAGCCAGTCCATGCGCTCATTGGCGGGCATGCCCAGCGCCAGGTGCACCGGGCGCGCCGCCTCGCGCTCTACCGCGTGGTGGGCGCCGATGCGCACTTCAACCTCGCTGCGGCCCATGCGCAAGATGGTGGCCTCAAACTCGCCCCCCCGCGTATGGTTGCTGGCCAGGTCGCCATTGAACAAGCGGAGGCTGTCACCAGGTTGCAGGCGCAAGACCTGCGCGTGCCGGGCGGGCGCAGCGGGCAATAAAAAATCGGCTGCACTGGCCAGCGGCACGGGGCAGTAGAACCTTGGAGGAAGTGCCATTTGCTATTGGTTATATAGCAAACAATGTATATTCTCTGACGGCCTAAGGGTCATTCTGTTGCACACTTTCAGATCAGACCCGGCCATAGGCGAAGGCCGTCGGCACCGCGATGCCCTCGAGCCGCTCGACCAGCCGCAACAGCGGTTTGAGCTCAATATAGCGGCTGCAGGTGGCGCGGATGTAGTCGATGAAACGTGGCGTGTCGGCCAGGTACTTTGTTTTGCCGTCGCGCAAGGTGAGCCGCGCGAAGATGCCGGCCACTTTGAGGTGGCGTTGCAGTCCCATCCATTCCACCGCTTTGTAGAACTCGCCGAAGTCGTCGCCCACCGGCAAGCCGGCCTTGCGCGCCTTTTCCCAGTAACGAATCGTCACCTCGAGCACGAAATCTTCCTCCCAGCTCAGGAAAGCGTCGCGCATCAGGCTGGCGATGTCATAGGTGACGGGGCCGTACAACGCGTCCTGGAAGTCCAGAACACCGAGCGGATTCGCCATCATCAGGTTCC
>JANNYX010000200.1:0-1915 GCA_031410295.1 Rhodoferax sp. | reverse complement strand
CAGCTTCCACCTGCGCCCACCAGCGCCATCACCCAAAACGCCGGCACCATACCTGCCGCTGCGCTGAAAGCGCCAAACACCAAGGGCATGGCGACCTGGCTCAGGTTCAAAAAAGTGGTGCGCACGCCGATGGCTTCACCGGTGCGGCCGGATGGCGCTACCTGGTGGATCAAACTGAGCAACATGGGCTGCGCAGAACCCAAACCCAGACCCAGGAAAAACGCCACAGCCAGCAGCAGCGGCAAGGTGTGCAAGAGCGGGAAGACGGCGTAGCTCAAGCCCGCAGCGCCCAGTGCGATGCAGAGGACTTTCCACTCGCTCAAATAACGGTTCAGCCACGGCATGGAGAGCCGCACCACAAAGGTGGCCACGCCAAAACTGCCCATGATGAGGCCAATGTTGGAGGCTGAAAGTTTGATCAAGGCGCCGTACACCGGCATCATGAAGCTGAACATGTCCCAGCACACATTGAAAAGCGCGCTGACGATGAACACGCTGCGCAGGGGTTTGTCGCGCAGCAGGTCCATCACGTGGGCGCCTGCCGGGCGTTCTACGGTGTGCACTGGCGGCAACGAGGGTTGCCTGCGCAACATCAGCAGCAAAAATGTCAGCGCTGGAAACACTGCCAGCACCAGAAAGGCTTGGGCGTAACCGACGTGGTCAATGGCGTACCCTGCGATCACCGGACCGAACACCGTCGAGACTGAAAAACCCACGGCCAGCCAGGTGTAGGCCTGGGTGCGGGTGGCTGGCGTGCTGGCGTGGCCCACCGCGTTGCTGATGCCGATGTGCAGCAACATAAAGCCTGTGCCCAGCAGCACACTGGCGATGCACATCATTGCAATGGACTGGTTCAGGAACGGCAGCACACACGCGAAAGCGACACAACTGGTGGAGATCAGCGCTGGACCACGGATGCCAACGCCGTCGGTCCAACGGCCCATGTGAACCGACAAGACGGTGGGTACCACCGACAGCAGACTGACCATCAAGCCGACCACAAAGGTGCTGGCGTGCAGGTGGATGGCAAACAGCGTCAGGCCGACACGCCCGCCGGTGAAGGCGAGGTGCACCATGATCATCATGGTGATCAGCGCAAAGACGCGGCGCCTTGCCTCACCTTCAAGCCGCGCGGGTGGTTCTGTTGTCAAAATGTCAACGCTGCGCCTTGTCCTTCTGGTTCTGCGATTCGATGCGCTCGCGGGCCTCCTGCCAGTCGGCATCCGTCCATTTGCGCAACTCGTAAAAGTTGCCGCCATGGGCCAGCGCGCCGCCGCCGTCCATCATGATGCTCTGGCCGGTGAGCCAGTCGCACTGGCCGGGCGCCATGAGGAAAGTGGCGAGGTTTTGCAGCTCGCTCATCTGGCCGACCCGCGCCATCGGGTTGTGCAGCTTGCTGCGCGCGCCGGGTTCTTCACCCGAGTTGAGGCGTTTGCTCATGCCTTCGGTGGGGATTTCACCGGGTCCGATCGCATTGAGGCGCACGCCAAATTTGGCCCATTCCACCGCCAGTGATTTGGTCATCACATCCAGCCCCGCCTTGCTCATGGCTGAAGGCACCACGTACGGGCCACCGTTGTCGACCCAGGTGGTGATGATGCTCATGACATTGCGAAACGGCTGGCCGCTTTGCCATTGGCCGCTTTTGGCCTCGGAAACCCAGCGTTTGCCGATGGCTTGTGTCACGTAAAAACTGCCGTGAAAGACGATGCCTGCAATGGCGTCGAAACCGCGTGGCGAGAGTGATTCGGTGGGCGCAATGAAGTTGCCGGCGGCGTTGTTGACCAGGCCGGTCAGACCACCGGTCTGCCACAGCGCTTCGACCATTTCTTCGACCGCCGGCGCAATACGGATGTCAACGCCGAAGGTGTCCACCCGGCGGCCGGGAAACTGCGTGCGCCAGGCTTCAGCGGTT
>JANNYX010000199.1:0-7404 GCA_031410295.1 Rhodoferax sp. | reverse complement strand
GCGGTGTTGGCCTGGAGTTTGCCCCCGGCGCTCCTCTTTCGCATGTACAGCACGCTGAACCAAAGCCTGGGGCGCCCGCTATTGGTGACCTGGCTTCAGATTGGTTCACTCGTGTTGAAGGTGCCGCTGTCGATCTGGTTTGCCTTTGGCGGCCTGGGCCTGGCGCCCCGCGGCGCCGTGGGCTGCGCCATGGCCTCGCTGGTGGTGGGTTACGCCCTCTTGGCAGTGGCCTTGTGGATGCTGCGCACACAGCCGATGTACCGCCCCTTGCGCGTTTGGCAGCGCATGGAAGCGCCCGTGTGGCGCCAGATTGGCGGCTATGCGCGCCTGGGCGTGCCCAGTGCGCTGGCGGTGACGGTGGAGGTCACCTCGTTCACGCTGATGGCGCTCTTTATCGCGCGCCAGGGCGCGGCAGCGGCCGCCAGCCATCAGATCGCCATGAACCTGGCGGCGCTGCTGTACATGGCGCCCCTGGCGATTTCAATTGCGGCCAGCGCGCGTGTGAGTTTCTGGCTCGGCGCGGGCGACCTGGCGCGCGCGCGCCAGGCCATCGGGCTCGGCCTGCGTACAGTGCTGGCGAGCGCCTTGGTGCTCAGTGCGCTGTTGCTGCTGACGCGCCAGTTTGTCGTGCCCATCTACAGCGCCAACCCGCAAATTGCCGCGCTGGCGGTGCCGATGCTGGCCTGGGTGGCGCTGTACCACGTGTTTGACGGCTTGCAGTCGATCAGCCTTTTTTTGCTGCGCTGTTTCAAGGTGGTCTTGGTGCCGTTTTTGGTCTACGTGTTGCTGCTGTGGGGCGGTGGCTTGGGCGGTGGTTACCTGCTGGCTTACCACGGCCTGGGGGCGATTGCGCCGATGCATGGCCCGCAGGCGTTCTGGATCGCCAGTGCCCTGGCGCTCGGGGCGGCGGCGCTCTCGCTGCTTTGCCTGCTGCGCTGGGTGGTGGCGGATCGTGAAAAAGACGTTTAAAACACGTTTAATTACCATTTTATATCAAATTTTGTATATTATTTATATATTTTTAGTATTAATAAAATAGCAGTAAATGTAGATTTTTCGACGGCCTTAGAGGTATTTTTTGTTTAATAAATAAACAAAACTGATATTTAAAGCACCAGTTCTTCCAGCACCTTGACACGTCCCGCCGGAAACACCAGTGCAAACGTCGAGCCCTCCCCCGGCACGGTGTCGATGCGCAATTGCGCGCCGTGGCGTTGCGCCACGTGTTTGACGATGGCCAGCCCAAGACCAGTGCCGCCGGTGTCGCGGGATCGACTGCGGTCAACCCGGTAAAAACGTTCGGTCAGGCGCGGCAAATGTTCGGCGTCAATGCCGGGGCCACTGTCCTTCACGGCAAACTCGGCACGGCCGTCGGGCAACACGGTCCAGATCACCTGGATCAGGCCGTCCTCGGGCGTATATCGCACGGCATTGCCCAAGAGGTTGGTGAAAGCGCTCAACAGTTCTTTCGACGAACCGGCCAGCGACGCGTGTTCACTGTCTTGCAAGCCGATGCATTCAATGCGTTGCCGCTGCGCCTTGACCTGCGCTTTGCCCTGCGCTTTGCCCTGCGCATTACCTTGCGCATTGCCTTGCACCATGGCATCTGCCAGCGCGTGGCCTTCGCTCACGACCTGGCGCAAAAGCCCAGCCACCGGTGTCCAGTCCGTCAGTGCCACCGGCGGGCTGCCTTCCAGGCGCGACAGGGCCAATAAATCGCTCACCAGCGCCTGCATGCGTTGTGCCTGCACCGCAATCATGCCCAGGTAACGCTGGCGCTGGTCCTCCTCGAGTGGCAAGGACTGCAGGGTCTCGACAAAACCGACGACCACCGTAAGCGGCGTGCGGATCTCGTGCGAGACGTTGGCGACAAAATCGCGGCGCATGGCCTCGGCCTGCTCCAGCTGCGTCACATCGCGCGACAACAACAAGGCGCGGCCCTCGCCGTAAGCGTGCAGATTGACGGCCAGTTTGAGCGGGCGCTGCTCACTGGCACCCTTGCCTGGCATGTTGATGCCGCGTTCGAAATCGCGCGAGATCAGGTAGTGGGCAAACTGCGGCTCGCGGACCAGGTTGCCGATGTGCTGCTGCAGGTCGCGCTGTGGCTCGAAACCAAAATGCGCCGCAGCGGTCTGGTTGAACCACTCGATGCGGCTGTCGGCGTCCAGCAGCACGACGCCGTTGGGCGACGCCTGCAGCGCCGCCAAAAAATCCTGCAAACGCGCATCGCTCGCCACCGCCCCGCGCTCGCGCTCCTTGAGGGCCTTGCGAACACGCTCTTGCATATCCAGCCAGACATCCTCCAGGCTGGCCGGCGCGCTGGCGTCACCGCGCCTGATCCAACTGAGCAATCGGCTGGCTTGTGCGAGATCACGGCCGACCCAGAACAAGCCGGCGATGATGGCGCCGATCAGCGCGCCTTGCAGCGGCTGCGGCAACCCGAACAAAACGCCAATGCCCCACCCCAGCAAGGCCCCGGCAGACTGCCAGAACACAAAGGCGGCAAATCGCCAGGCCATAAGGCCTTAAGCGGAAGCTTGAGCGGCCGGCTGCGCGGTCACCCGGTAACCCGCGCCGCGCACGGTCTCCACCATCACGCCGGCGGCGCCCAGCGCCTCACGCAAACGTTTGACGTGAACGTCTACCGTGCGCTCTTCGATGAAGACGTGGTCACCCCAGACTTTGTCCAGCAGCTGCGCGCGGCTGTGCACACGTTCGGCGTGGCTCATGAGGTATTGCAGGAGGCGAAACTCGGTCGGGCCGACCTTCAGCGCCTGCTCCTTGAAGGCGACGCGGTAGGTGCTGGTGTCCAGTGTCAAGCCGGCGATCTGCACCACGGCGGTGGCCTGTTCGGGTGCGCGGCGGCGCAATACGGAACGCACGCGCGCCAGCAATTCTTTGGTGGAGAAGGGTTTAGTGATGTAGTCGTCGGCGCCGCCATCCAGACCGGCCACACGGTCCAGCTCGTCGCCGCGCGCCGTCACCATGATGATCGGAACGGCCTTGGTGCGCGGGTGGGCACGCCAGCGCTTGGCCAGCACCAGGCCAGTTTCGCCAGGCAACATCCAGTCCAACAAAATCGCATCGGGCAACACGGCATCAAGCTCTTTTTGCGCGCTGACGCTGTCCATCGCCCAGGTGGTGCGAAAGCCGTTGTGGCGCAGGTTCACCGCCATCAGTTCGGCGATGGTCGGCTCGTCTTCAACGATCAGGACGGACGGCAGGTTTCTCACGGCGCGTTCCTCATTGCATTGGCCTACCGAACCACGGATTCAATCTGTGCCATGGGCGTGTGACGCACGTCCTCGCCCTTGACGACATAGATGATGAACTCGGCGATGTTCTTGGCGTGGTCGCCGATGCGTTCGATGGCTTTGGCCAGGAACAGCAAATCCAGGCAGGGGGAAATCATGCGCGGGTCTTCCATCATGTAGGTGATGAGTTTGCGCACAAAGCCGTCAAACTCCTGGTCGATCAGGTCGTCTTCTTTCAGGATCGACAGGGCCGCGGCGGTGTCAAGCCGGGCGACGGCGTTGAGCGCCTTGTTCAAAAGAGCCGAGGCCTGGTCGGCCTCGACCTTCAATTCGCGCGACGGCAAGGCGCGCGACGTGCCGCTGGCGATGATGGAACGAACCATGCGCGCGATTTTTTCGGCTTCGTCGCCGACCCGCTCGAGATTGGCGGTGGTCTTGGAGATGGCGATCAGAAGCCGCAGGTCGCGTGCCGTGGGCTGGCGCCGGGCGATGATGGAGGAGAGTTCACGGTCGATGTCGACCTCCATGGCGTTGACGCGGGCTTCCGTGGCGATCACCTCTTCGGCCGATTCGATGCTGAACTGCTGCAAGGCGTAAATCGCCTGGCGGATTTGCGATTCGACCAGGCCGCCAAGCTCCATCACACGGCTGGAAACGGCCGTGAGTTCGCTGTCAAACTGGGTCGAGAGGTGTTTTTCGGGCATGGGGATTCCTTGAACTTTTATTTCATTCCATTTCCAAATCAATGCTGAAGTAGGCGTGCCGACGATGACAGCGCTTAAGCACGGCAAGGAGGCGCAACAACCTGCAGCGTTGATTTGGAAATGGAATCAGCCGAACCGGCCGGTGATGTAGTCCTCTGTCTCCTTGCGCTTGGGTTTGAAAAAGATCTGCTCGGTGGCGCCAAATTCGATCAGGTCGCCCAGGTACATGTAGGCGGTGTAGTCGCTCACGCGCGCCGCCTGCTGCATGTTGTGGGTGACCATCACCACGGTGTATTCGGCTTTCAGTTCTGTGATCAATTCTTCGATCTTGCCAGTGGAGATTGGGTCCAGCGCCGAGCAGGGCTCATCGAGCAGCAAGACCTGCGGTTTGATGGCGATGCCGCGTGCGATGCAAAGGCGTTGCTGCTGGCCACCTGAAAGACTGGCGCCGCTCTGGTTCAGCTTGTCTTTCACTTCACCCCACAGGGCCGCCTTCTTTAGCGCCCACTCGACTCGGTCGTCCATGTCGGATTGACTCAGATTTTCAAACAATCGCACGCCAAAGGTGATGTTGTCATAAATTGACATTGGAAACGGCGTGGGTTTCTGGAACACCATGCCGATGTTGGCGCGGATCAAGGCCACGTCTTCTTTGGAGGTCAGCAGGTTTTCGCCATCCAGCAGGATCTGCCCCTCGGCGCGTTGTTCCGGGTACAGCTCGAACATGCGGTTGAAGGTGCGCAGCAGCGTCGATTTACCGCACCCCGAAGGGCCGATGAAAGCGGTCACCTTCTTCTCGGGGATTTCCAGGTTGATGCCTTTGAGGGCGTGGAATTTGCCGTAAAAAAAATTCAGGTCCTTGACTGAAATCTTCGATGGCGCTTTGAGTGTGGTGGGCTGCATGAGGTGTTTTTAATGTTTATCGCGCGTCAACACACGCGCCAGGATGTTCAGGCCCAGCACCGCCAGGGTGATCAGGAATACCCCGGCCCAGGCCAGCTTTTGCCAGTTTTCGTAAGGGCTCATGGCGAACTTGAAGATCGTCACCGGCAGACTGGCCATCGGTTCGCCCAGGTTGGTGGTCCAGAACTGGTTGTTCAGCGCGGTGAACAGCAAAGGCGCGGTCTCGCCGGCAATGCGCGCCACGGCCAGCAAAATGCCGGTCACCACGCCCGCCCGCGCCGCCCGCAAGGTGATGCCCAGGATGACTTTCCACTTGGGCGCGCCCAGCGCATAAGCCGCATCACGCAGTCCGGCGGGGACCAGCTGCAACATGTTTTCAGTGGTGCGGATCACCACCGGAATCACGATCAGCGCCAGTGCCAGCGCGCCGGCCAGCCCGGAGAATGATTTAAAACGCGAGACCACCACGGCATAGACAAACAGGCCGATCACGATGGATGGCGCCGACAGCAAAATATCGTTGACAAACCGCGTGAGTTTGGCAAGCCATCCCTTTGTGTTGTATTCAGCCAGGTAGATGCCGGCCATGATGCCGATGGGCGTGCCGATGAAAGTCGCCATCATCACCATGACGAAGGAGCCAAAAAGCGCATTGGCAATGCCGCCGGCCTCGTTCGGTGGCGGCGTCATTTGCGTGAATGTGGCCCAAGACAAACCGCCAACCCCCAGGATGATGGTCTCCCACAAAATCCAGACCAGCCAGAACAGGCCGAAAACCATCGCCGCCATCGACAACAGCAGCGCCACCGCATTGACACGTTTGCGTTGCTGGAATTTCTCCCGTCGCACCTGCTGCACGGCCTGGTTGCGTTGCAGGTCCAGCGCGGTGCTCATGAATTGCTGCCCTCGCTGCGCTGCAAGCGCGACAGCAACAGCTTTGACAGGGTCAACACCACGAAAGTGATGAAAAATAAAACCAGGCCCAGGTACATCAGCGCTGCCTGGTGCAGGCCCTCGCCCGCTTCGGCAAACTCGTTGGCGAGCGCCGAGGTGATGCTGTTGGCCGCCTGAAACAGGCTCAGGGAATCGAGCTGGTTCATGTTGCCAATCACAAAGGTGACGGCCATGGTCTCACCCAGGGCGCGACCCAGGCCCAACATGATGCCGCCAACAACACCGGCTTTGGTATACGGCAATACAACCCGCGACATCACTTCCCAAGTGGTTGAACCCAAGGCGTAGGCGGACTCCTTGAGCATTGGCGGCGTCACTTCAAAGACGTCGCGCATCACCGAAGCGATGAACGGGATCACCATGATGGCCAGGATGATGCCGGCCGACAAAATGCCGATGCCCACCGGCGGGCCAGACACCAGAGCGCCCAGGTAGGGCACACCGCTGAAAAGCGCCTGCAGGGGTTGCTGCACATAGCTGGCCAAAATCGGGCCAAACACAAGCAGCCCCCACATGCCGTAAACAATCGACGGGACCGCCGCCAGCAGCTCAATCGCCGTACCCAGCGGCCGCTTGAGCCAGGCGGGCGACAACTCTGTGAGAAACAGCGCAATGCCAAAACTCACCGGAACGGCAATCGCCAGGGCGATGATCGAGGTCGCCAGGGTCCCGTAAATCATCACTAGGCCGCCGTATTCTTCCTTGACCGGATCCCATGTGGTGCTGGTCAGGAACGACAGGCCGTATTTGCTGATGGCTGGCCAGGCGCCCATGATCAAGGACAACAGAATGCCTGCAAGCAAGGCAAGCGTGACGATGGCGGCCGAAATGGCCAGCCAGCCAAACACCCGGTCGGCCATGGGGCCGCCGAGGCCGGTTTTGCGTGGAGGTGGTGTGCTCATGGAACGCGCGTCGCGCCAACCGCGCGAATTGCCGGGCTTAAAGGGCGCGACGCTGGCCGGGAGTGTAGAGGACATGGGGTGTGTTGCGGAAATGTAAATAACCGGCCCGGTCCTCTGGCACCGGGCCTGCCTGGCTTATTTGACAGTGATCGTTTTGCCTGACGCATCCTTGATCTCACTCCAGGATTTGGCCACGGCGAGTTTGACTGAATCGGGCATTGGCACGTAGTCCAGGTCATCCGAGACCTGGTCGCCGTTTTTATACGCCCATTCGAAAAACTTGAGCGACGCAGCAGCTTTCTCAGGTTTGTCCTGCAACTTGTGCATCAGAATGAAGGTCGCGCCAGTGATCGGCCAGGAATCTTTGCCCGGCTGGTTGGTCAGGATTTGGTAAAAACTCTTGGACCAGTCCGCGCCCGCTGCGGCAGCCTTGAAGCCCGAGTCGGTGGGCGCGGCGAAGGACCTTGCCGAGTTCTGCAGCAAGGCGTAAGTCAGCTTGTTTTGCTTGACGTAGGCGTATTCCAGGTAACCAATCGAATTGGGCAGTCGACCCACAAAGGCTGCAACCCCTTCATTGCCCTTGCCGCCCGCGCCCACCGGCCAGTTGACGGCCGTACCCTCACCCACCTTGCTCTTCCATTCGGCGTTCACTTTGGAGAGGTAGTTTGTGAAGATGAAGCTGGTGCC
>JANNYX010000198.1:0-2010 GCA_031410295.1 Rhodoferax sp. | reverse complement strand
GCAAGGGCAAGCACCTCATCACCGTGAAAACCGAGCACAAAGCGGTGCTCGACACCTGCCGCGAGCTGGAGCGCCAGGGTTTTGAGGTGACTTACCTTGACGTGCAGGAAGACGGCTTGGTGAGCCTGGATGTGTTCAAAGCCGCCATCCGGCCAGACACCATTTTGGCCAGCGTGATGTTTGTCAACAACGAAATTGGCGTGGTGCAAGACATTACCGCCATCGGCAACATCTGCCGCGAAAAAGGCGTGATCTTTCATGTGGACGCGGCGCAAGCCACGGGCCGGGTGGACATCGACATGGCCACGTTGCCGGTCGATTTGATGAGCCTCACCTCGCACAAAACCTACGGCCCTAAAGGCATCGGCGCGCTGTTCGTACGGCGCAAACCGCGTATCCGCCTTGAGGCGCAAATGCACGGTGGCGGCCACGAGCGCGGCATGCGGTCGGGCACCTTGCCCACGCACCAGTGTGTTGGCATGGGCGAGGCCTACCGCATTGCCAAGGAGGAGATGCACGCAGAAAACAAACGCATCCAGGCGCTGCACGACCGCATGGTGGCGGGGCTGCAGGGCATCGAGCAGGTGTTCATCAACGGCCATGCCACAAAGCGTGTGCCGCACAACCTGAACATGAGTTTTAACTACGTCGAAGGTGAATCGTTGATCATGGGCATCAAGGGTTTGGCGGTGTCGTCAGGCTCGGCCTGCACGTCGGCGTCACTGGAGCCCAGCTACGTTTTGCGCGCCTTGGGCCGCAGCGACGAGCTGGCCCACAGCAGCTTGCGCATGACGATTGGCCGCTGGACCACAGAAGCCGATATCGACTATGCGATTGATACCATCAAGAAGAACGTCGCCAAGCTGCGCGATCTGAGTCCCTTGTGGGAGATGTACCAGGATGGCATTGATATCAGCACCATCCAGTGGGCGGCGCATTGATGCCGCGTCGCCAAAATGAGCCAGCCCTTTGTCGCAAGCCCTTGCCGTGCTATTCGCACTGTCTGCGGTCTTGCTTCGCGGTCTGACTCATTGGTGGCTTAGCGGCACCAACGCGCAGATTTATTTAAGAGGTAACCAAAATGGCCTATTCAGAAAAAGTTGTTGACCACTATGAAAACCCGCGCAATGTGGGTAGTTTTGAGAAGGGCGACGAAACCGTGGGCACCGGCATGGTCGGCGCGCCGGCTTGCGGCGACGTGATGAAGTTGCAGATCAAGGTCAACCCCTTGACCGGTGTGATCGAAGATGCGCGTTTCAAGACCTACGGCTGTGGCTCGGCCATTGCATCAAGCTCGCTGGTGACCGAGTGGGTCAAAGGCAAAACGCTTGACCAGGCGGCCGCGCTCAAGAACAGCCAGATCGCGGAGGAACTCGCCTTGCCGCCGGTGAAGATTCACTGCTCGATCCTGGCTGAAGACGCCATCAAGGCGGCCGTGGACGATTACAAGAAGAAGCACATTGCAGCATGACCCCCGCTGCGCTCGATGACCTCGCAGCGCTTTGATGACTGCGCTGCAGCGCCATGACTGAATTCAGGTCATCCGTCATTGAAGGCGAAGGCGAGGTTATTGAGTTGAGCAGCAAAGAAGTCATTGACCGCTGCGAGGTCATCGCCTGCAACGAGGTCATCAAATAGATAGAAACACGATCCATGTCCATCACCGTTACCGAAGCTGCCGCAAGGCACGTCAACCGTTATTTGAGCAAACGCGGAAAAGGCGTGGGCGTGCGCCTGGGCGTCAAGACCACCGGCTGCTCCGGCCTGGCCTACACACTTGAATATGTCGATGAACTCGCGTCTGAAGATGTGGTGTTCGAAGGCAATGGCGTGAAGGTGTTGGTTGATCCGAAAAGCATGGCCTACATCGACGGCACCGAGCTTGATTTTGTCCGTGAAGGCCTGAACGAAGGCTTCAAATTCAACAACCCCAACGAGCGCGACAAGTGCGGTTGTGGCGAGTCTTTTAGAGTGTGAATCTCCAGTCTGACGATTTCGAGCTGTTCGACC
>JANNYX010000197.1:0-3061 GCA_031410295.1 Rhodoferax sp. | reverse complement strand
AGCCGGGCTGGCGCTTGGACTTCAAAGCGAAGGCCAGATTGCGCAGATCGTGCACGACTCTTCGATTCAGTTCGAACAAGGCCGCGTCTGGCTCAATGGAGAGGATGTCAGCGATACCATTCGCACCGAAGAGGCGGGCATGAACGCCTCCAAAGTCTCAGGTTTTCCGATGGTCCGCTCCGCGTTGATTGATCTGCAGCTGCGATTTCAACGGCTACCCGGGCTGGTGGCCGATGGCCGGGACATGGGCACGGTGATCTTTCCCTCCGCCAGGCTCAAAGTTTATCTCACAGCAAGTGCCGAGCGGCGTGCGGAACGACGTTATAAACAGTTGATTTCAAAGGGAATTTCAGCTATACTCCCATCTCTTCGCACTGATCTGGAAGCGCGCGACGCCAGGGATTCTTCCCGCGCGGTTGCGCCTCTCAAACCCGCCTTTGACGCTTTGCTTCTGGACAACTCTGATTTGACGGTTGAAGAATCCGTCAACAAAGTACTGAACTGGTGGCAAGACAAACAGCCGTTCAAGTCAATCTGAACGGCGAAACCGGTCCACATTGCCAACATTGCGCCGCACACAGGCGTCCGGCAATGTGGTTCTACAACTTAACCCGTGGGTAAAGCCACAACTTTTACGGCTTGCACGCCGCACACAAAATGTCAGAATCTTTCGCAGCCCTCTTTGAAGAATCGCAAAAACGGTCCGAGACCCGCATTGGTGAAGTCGTCACCGCCGAAGTTGTTCGCATTGAACACAGCTTTGTCGTGGTCAATGCTGGCCTGAAATCAGAGGCCTATGTGCCACTGTCCGAATTCAAGAGCGACAAGGGCGAACTCGAGTGCCAAGTAGGCGAATTCGTTTCTGTGGCCATTGTTGCCATGGAAAACGGATATGGCGACACCATCGTCAGCCGTGACACCGCCAAGCGCCTCGCGTCCTGGATGAGCCTGGAGAAATCGCTGGAATCCGGCGAATTCGTCACTGGCACAACGAGTGGCAAGGTCAAAGGCGGCCTGACCGTCCTGGTCAACGGCATCCGCGCTTTCCTGCCCGGTTCATTGGTGGACACCCGTCCCACCAAAGACTTGTCTCCGTATGAGAACAAGACGATGGAATTCAAGGTCATCAAGTTGGACCGCAAACGCAACAACGTTGTGTTGTCACGCCGCGCCGTGGTGGAAGCTTCGATGGGCGAGGAGCGTGCGAAACTGATGCAGACCCTCAAGGAAGGCTCAGTGGTTCAGGGTGTTGTCAAGAACATCACTGAATACGGCGCATTCGTCGATTTGGGTGGCATCGACGGCCTCTTGCACATTACCGACATGGCTTGGCGCCGTGTGCGCCACCCAAGTGAGGTGGTGACGGCTGGCCAGGAAATTACCGCCAAGATCCTGAAGTTTGATACCGAGAAAAACCGTGTTTCGCTGGGCTTGAAACAAATGGGCGATGACCCGTGGATGGGCGTTAACCGCCGCTACCCGCAAGGCACCCGCATGTTCGGCAAGATCACCAACATCGCTGACTACGGCGCGTGTGTTGAGCTCGAACCCGGAATCGAAGGCCTGGTGCATGTGTCAGAGATGGACTGGACCAACAAGAATATCGCGCCATCCAAACTAGTTACGCTGGGCGATGAGGTTGAAGTCATGGTCTTGGAGATCGATGAAGACAAGCGCCGCATCAGCCTGGGCATGAAGCAGTGCAAAGCCAACCCTTGGCAGGAGTTTGCACAGAACACCAAGCGTGGCGACCGCGTCAAAGGCCCGATCAAATCGATCACCGACTTCGGCGTGTTTGTCGGGTTGGCTGCCGGCATCGACGGCCTGGTGCATTTGTCTGACCTCTCCTGGAACGAGACTGGCGAAGCAGCCGTGCGCAACTTCAAAAAGGGCCAGGAAGTTGAGGCTCTGGTGTTGGCGGTTGATGTTGACCGTGAACGCATTTCCTTGGGCATCAAACAACTCGATTCCGACCCGTTCACCACATTTGTGTCGATCAACGACAAAGGGCAGGTTGTCACGGGCAAAGTCAAAACAGTCGACCCCAAAGGCGCTGAAATTGACCTTGGCGAAGACGTTATTGGTTACCTGCGGGCGTCCGAAATTTCACGCGACCGCGTTGAAGATGCACGCAATGTACTCAAGGAAGGTGATGAAGTCACCGCTGTGGTTGTCAATGTAGATCGGAAAACCCGCAATATCCAGCTGTCAATCAAGGCCAAGGACGCAGCGGACCAGAATGAAGCCATGGCGACATTGAGCCAACAGTCTGCCCGGGAAAATGCTGGTACAACCAGTCTCGGAGCGTTGCTGCGCGCCAAGCTCGACAACAACAACTAAGGTTCTCTGCGTTACCCGTTTAGGCTCGCCTTCGCTCGTCACCCTGTCGGACTCTATGAGTCCGACGAGATTGCTTGTCCTGGCGTCGTTCAACTGAGGTATCACAGGACAGGCCAGCCAACTATCGACCCGCCAACTGATGACTCGCTCAGACCTCGTTGAACAGTTGGCCAATCAATTTGCCCAGCTCACCCACCGTGACACCGAATACGCCGTTAAGGCGATTCTCGATGCCATGAACGACGCACTGGTGCGGGGTCATAGAATTGAAATTCGTGGATTTGGAAGTTTTTCGATTAACCGCCGACCTCCTAGGCTGGGGCGCAACCCTCGCAGCGGTGAAAGTGTCGCAATTCCAGAGAAACGAGTGCCACATTTCAAGCCAGGCAAAGCGTTGCGTGAAACGGTCGATCAGCGCACGCCCACGGTTAACGGATCCCCGACTCCCTAACGAACACCGCGCACTCGCTAAAATTGCCCCAAAGAACAGGGGAATGGCATGAAACGGATGGTTTGGTTGATCAAATGGCTCCTTTACGTTGCCATTTTTTTCACCTTTTTCGCCTTTGCCCTGAACAATCAACAGGTAGCCACTCTGCGCTTTTTTTTCGGAACGCAGTGGCGCATGCCCTTGGCACTTGTCGTCTTGACAGCTTTCACTGCTGGTCTGGCGATAGGTGTGCTTGCAATGGTACCGCGCTGGTGGCAGCATAGAAACACA
>JANNYX010000196.1:0-2816 GCA_031410295.1 Rhodoferax sp. | reverse complement strand
AAGGCGATGAGTTTGAAGTCGCTCAGTTTCAGCGGTGGCGTGAAGCCTTGAATGACGAGACCAGGGGAAACTTCAGTGGCTTGCATGGAAAGTAAAACTACTATAAATAAAATAGCAGACTATTGATATTCTACGATGGTTTAAGGCTTATTTTATTCCAGAAATCAGCTGCGCCAGCGATTCACCATTGATTTTGGTCTGATAGTGGATCTGGACCCCTTTTTGCTTCAGTGCCGGCAACTCTTGCAGAGCCTTGAAGAACTGTTTGGCGCTGTCAATCTTCCACTTTTCCTTTGCTGGAATGTCGCTGCGGTTGTCATAACCCTTGGTCTCCACCACCAGGTACAGCGCTTGTGCGCTGCCATCCTGCGTGATTGCATAACCAAAGTCGGGGTTGTATTTGCCGGCCGCGGTGGGAATGTCAATTTTGGGCAGTTTTGCAAAGACAGTGATGTTGGTTTGGTTCGATTCTTCCACGGTGTCAGTCTCCAGCGCTTGGGGAAAGTGCTGGCGTAGCAGTTCAAGCTTGTGCTGGTTGGGCGCGGCGGCGTTCAAGATGGGGGTTGGCATATTGTGGAGAACTATTATTTTGGTAGCTGCTTACGCATATTCCATGACGGCTTGCGGCAAATTTAGCTCGGAAGCATGTCGTACCGCAAATCAATGCCGACTGCTGGCGAAACCCGGTCTTTGCCGCTGGTGGCGGACGACCAATATGCGTAGTTGATCGTCCTCAACCCGATACACAAGCGAATACGGAAAGCCCTTTAGCGGGAACACGCGCCGCTGCTGCGTAATGGGCGTGCCAAACCCGGGGTTTGCCAGCAGGAGGTGTATGACGCGCTCCAGTTCACTGACGAAGCGTGTTGCAAATTGCGCGCCGGCGTGTTGAAAGTAGTAATCCTGTGCCGCCGCTACATCGCCAGTGGCTTGGTCGTGAAAGGAATAATTCATTGCGCCAGTCTGGCGCGTAAACGTTGCATCGCTTCGTCACCATCAACCCAATGCGCGCGCCCTGCGGCAATGTCTGCCTCACGCTCGTCGGCCACTTTGTCCCAAGCGGCCTCCACATCGGCATCGGCTTCGAGGCTGAGAAAAATGCGTTCCAGCAGGTGGTTGCGCTCGACCGGGGTGAGTTGCATCACCTGGGCTTCTACATATTCAAGTTGGCTGGGCATGAAGACCTCCGGGGGTGGTTACATCGGCTGGCATGGGGAAATCATAGCGCTTGTGGCCCGCTGTGCGCTGGCTGCCTGGCAATGATCTTTAACTCCGGGTGAATGCGGATGTTGAACTTTTTGAGGGTCTCAGCCATTTTGAGTCTCCTGATCATTGGTTAGCCAGTTTTCAACGCGCAAGCCCGGCACGCGGGTGAAATCTGAATCAGCGGAAACCAGCACGGCGCCGACGGCCAGTGCGTGGGCCGCAATGAAAGTGTCGTTTGGCCCAATGGATTGGCCTAGCCGTTCAAGTTCGGCTCGCAGCAGTGCGTAGTAGGTCGTAACATGCGTATCCAGGGGCAGCACAACCAACCCGTCAATTTGAAATTCATACGCCTGTTGCAGTCTTTTTGATGGGCGCTTTGCCAAACCATAGACAAGTTCACATTGCACGATGATGCTGGTGCACAGCTGCCGCTCTGGCTGACTCAACAGAAGTTGTTGGGCGCGTTTGCCCACGGCTCCGTCGGCATCCACCATCATGTGGCTGATGATGTTGGTGTCCAACAAATATTGCGGTTGGTCGATGACAGCAGCGGCTGCGACCAAAATGCTCATAACACGATGTCGTCCAGAGGCAACAAGCCTTCGTCAACGTCTGGAAACTCGTCTTCACACGGGCCAAGTTTTCGAATCTCTTCCAGGGCCAACAGCATGGCGGCGGCCGTGCCCTTGGCGGGTTTGCTCTGGACGGGTTCGATGATCAGTCGATTGCCTTCACGGTGGATGACAGCATCCTTGCCCGGTAATTCAAACTCTTTCGGGATGCGTACAGCCTGGTTGGCGCCGTTACGAAACAGCCGTACTTTGCGCGAAGGTGAGTCAAGCAGATACGGACCAGAGCTATCTGAGGCGTGCGGAGTCATGGAGGAAAGAAAATTTGACATGGCAGACCTCCTAAATTCAATTGAACTGACTTGATTTGAACTGAAAGAATTTTAGCATATGCTAGGGCCTATGCTGTGGCTGCGCCACAGCTTGCCCCAGCCGCTGAAGTACATCCCGCACCGTCAGCGTCTGGCCTTTGGCTTCGGTCAAGGCCGGTTCGATGCGCAGGTTCTCGTCACCCGCGAGCTCGTCACCCGCGAGCTTGATGTGGCGGTACTTCTGGATCGGCTCAATGATGCGCTTCGGATCGAGCAGTGGGTTTTTCGCGTACCGCCCGATCTCAGGCTATTGCGGCACCAGGCCAGCCGCCTTGACCAACTCTGCATGCAGCTTGATGTCGCGCGCGATCAAGGCGCGCAAATCCTCGGGGCCGGCGGGAGCCACATCCATGCCGATCTCGGCAAGCTTGCTCCGGTTGTCCGCATCGAACGCAGCGACCACCGCGCGATTGAGTTGATCGATGATGGGTTTGGGTGTTTTCGCTGGTGCAAGCAAAGCGATCCAGGTGGGAAGGATCAGGTCGCTGACGCCGCTCTCGACCATGGTCGGCACTTGGGGGAATATTGACGAGCGGTTCGCCGTCATCACCGCCAAGGGGTAAAGCGTGCCCGCTTTCACGTGCTGGACCGCTTCAGGCATCACGGCGAAGATGGCATCCACGGTGCCGGCGATGGTGTCGTTGATGGCTAAGGCGCCGCCCCGGTAGGG
>JANNYX010000195.1:0-8694 GCA_031410295.1 Rhodoferax sp. | reverse complement strand
GACCTGCCCGCCCCGCAATTGCGCGCTTACCCGAAATACACCGTGGTGGCTGAGAAGTTTCATGCCATATGCCTGCTGGGAATGACCAATACCCGAATGAAGGACTACTTCGACCTGTGGGTGCTTTTAGGCGAAAACACGCTTCATCAAGCAGAACTACACCGCGCCATCGACGCCACGTTCAACCGCCGAAAAATGGCCATACCCACCTCTCTGCCTGCAGGCCCGAGCGATGCTTTTGCGACAGACGCCATCAAGCAGACGCAATGGAGCGCGTTCCTGAAAAAGAATCGGCTCGGCGCCATTGCACTGGCCAACGCGGTAAAACGGCTGCGCAGTGAACTCCACAAGGCCAGTGTCATCTGAGTTGCATTTCAATCAGCACTGCAAAAATGCGGGCGGATTTGTACAAACGCCCCAGCACACAAAAAGGGCGCTAGGGCGCATGAATACTGGTGGCCTGGGGCGGAATCGAACCACCGACACAAGGATTTTCAATCCTCTGCTCTACCGACTGAGCTACCGGGCCAATCCTGAAAATTATAGCAGCAGCATAGTTGGCGACAGCTCAGGCCGCGTTGCGTTTTCCGCGCGTGAGGTCGACGCCCAGTTGCTTGAGTTTGCGGTACAGATGGGTTCGCTCCAATCCCGTTTTTTCTGCCACACGCGTCATCGAGCCGTTTTCTTTGGCCAGGTGGTATTCGAAATAGGCCTTTTCGAATTCGTCGCGCGCCTCGCGCAACGGCTTGTCGAGCATGAAACTTTGCCATGACTGGTGCCCGCCTGGCGCGGGCGAGGGCATTGCCTGGCCAACTGCAGCGACAACCTCGGCCTGCTGCGCCACAGATTGCAATAACACGGGCGGCGGGGCTTTGCGCGCTGCGCCCCGCGCCAGACCCTGCTCCACGGCCTTGAGCAGCTTTTGCATGGTGATGGGTTTTTCGAGAAACGCAAGTGCGCCAATTTTTGTGGCTTCCACCGCAGTGTCGATCGTCGCGTGGCCACTCATCATGATGACCGGCATCGTCAGCGCCCCGGCAGACGACCACTCCTTGAGCAGCGTTACTCCGTCAGTGTCGGGCATCCAAATGTCCAGAAGGACCAGGTCAGGGCGCTCCTTCGCGCGGGCGGCACGCGCCTGCGCCGCGTTCTCGGCAAGTTCGACGCTGTGGCCTTCGTCGTTGAGGATCTCCCACAACAAATCCCGGATGCCCAGTTCGTCATCCACCACCAGTATGTTTGCCATGATTGTCTCGTTTTCCTCGACTGCAGACGCCGAACTGTCAGGTCGGCCCGTTTGTGACTGTTGCGAATGATAACGACACTTGGGCCCCTTGCACTTTGCCCTCGACCATGCGATTGGCGATGTCAACCCTGCTGCCATGCTCGTCAGCGATTTTCTTGACCACGGCCAATCCCAGGCCCGTGCCTTTGGACTTGGTGGTGACATAAGGCTCAAATGCTCGCGCAAGGATGTTGTCCGGGAACCCGGCGCCATCATCCAACACGGTCAACCGTACGCGACCGGAAGTTTCGTTCCAGTTTGTCCGCAGGGTCACCGCGGCGCCGTTCACACCTGCAGCGAGTGTGGCGTCTTGAGCGTTTTGCAACAGGTTGTGCACGACTTGGCGCAGTTGTTGACCATCGGCCAGGACCTCTGGACAGAGCGGGTCCAATTCAAGGAGCACTGGCACACGCGCGTTTTCAGGTGCATAGAGGTTCACGACTTCAACGATCAGGTTGTTCAAATCCAGCGGCTTGAGTTCTGCCGACGGCAGCCTGGCGTAGTCGCGAAATTCGTTGACGAGCCGCTTCATGGCATCGACCTGATCTACGATGGTTTTGACGGATTTCGTCAAAATCGCCTGCTCGGGCGCGTCAAGCTTGCCGCCGAGTTTCATGGCTAATCGCTCAGCCGACAGCTGAATGGGCGTCAGTGGATTCTTGATTTCATGGGCAAGGCGGCGGGCCACTTCGCCCCAAGCCTGGGACCGTTGGGCAGAAACAATTTCCGAAATATCGTCAAACACCAGTAAACGGTTTGAACCCGGCAACTCGGCTCCGCGGGCAACCAAAGTCGTAACATTCTGTGCAGCTTGGCCGACCATGCCCGCCTCGGCTGTGCCAAGCTCAAAAGATTGCTGCCAATGGTCCAGGCCATGGGCTTTGCGATCTGCCAGAAAAAGTTTGAACTGTGCCTGCACGCTGGCTGCAAAATCCTGCAGCCCTTCCACTTGCGCCAATCGACGGCCTTCAAACGCGGCGATTGGCGAACGCAGGATCCGTGTAGCGCCCGGGTTGGATGACACGATAACGCCGTCGTCATCCAGCACCATCACGCCGGTGGTGAGGTTGTCCAGTATGGTTTGCAAGTTGGCCCGAGCAGCATTGACTTGAGTCATGCTGTTTTCAACGGCCGCACGTGCCTCAGACAATTGCTGCGTCATGTCTGCAAAAGATCGCGTCAGGCCACCGAGCTCATCGCGCCCGCGGAGGGCCGCCTTGGGGGTGAGGTCGCCCGCCGCGACCTGGCGCACACCCTCAGCCAGCAACAACAAGGGGCGCACAATCCGGTTTCCAATCAGGACTGCCAGCAGGACTGCGCCAAACACGGCAAGGAACAGACTGAGCGTCAAGGTGCCGATATACATTCTCTTGAGGCCATCCCGGGCAAGCGCGCGCTCCTGGTATTCGCGATTGGCCTCAACGACTGCCAGCGCGTTGACGACCAAGGTCGATGGCAACGCCTGGGTTACCTGCAAAAATCGCTGCTCGCCTTGCAATTCAAAACGCGGGCTGGTGACGAGCACCAGCGCTTTGATCCGCGCGTTTCCCAGTGTGGCGGCCGTGGCTTCCTCAAGTCCCACCACCCAAGTAATCGATTTCTGGCTGCGTGCATTGCGGAATTGTTGAGTCGTCGGCTTCTCGGGGCTAAGCTGAAAGCGTGACTGACCGGCGCCGCCGATTGCCTGCCCAGAGCCACCCCACAACACCACATCAGTTGCGCCAAGCTGGTCACGAATGCGCTCTAGTGGCAACGCCGCGGTGGCATCCGGTGCGTCAGCCAAAAGACCAATCGATGATTTGGCTTTTGCGGCCAGATCATTGCTGAGGGTTTCAAGGGTGACCCGCCCTAGATTGAGGCCCGCATCTAGCGCGCCTTCTACTTTTACATCAAACCAGCTTTCAATGGAGCGCGATACAAACTGGTAGGAAACGACGTAAATCAATACACCCGGGGCAAATCCGGCGAGGGCAAAAACGGCGGCAAGGCGTACCAGCAGGCGGCTGCCAAATCGGCCTTTGCGCAACCGAACACCCAAACGAAGTGCGATCCATGCAATGGCGCCCAGCAGCAGTGCCGCCACCACCACATTGAGCTGGAAAAGCAACTGGTAATTGCGCTCGTACAACTCTCGGTTGTTGGTAGCCTGCGTCAACAGAAACAGAAGCACCAGTCCGATGGCTGCCATGGCGGCCAGGCCAACACCAAGTGTCCAGCGCATGGCTCGCGAGCTTTGGGGCGACGACGGGTACCCGCTCGCAGGCCCTGGGTCGTCAGGCGTTGGCGAGCTCATCGCGAGCCTTGTCCATTGAGCAGCTGCGTGGCAGCGGCGAAAATGTTCCAGTCTGCCTGGCCCAAAACACCAATTTGAAACGGCCGTGGCAATTGCGACAAATCAAGCCTGAAGCGAAAATCGACGCTGTGTTTTGACTCTGACTCAACGTCGGCAGCATCGGCAATTTTCCAGCGAGAGATGCGCTTGATCGCAGCCATCGCCTCGGGTAGGGTCTCAAAGTTTTGATTCAATGCCAAGCCCAGGCTACCTGTTGTGATAGCACCAGATGCAACATTGATGCGCCAGCGGCGCGTGAGCGGCTGGTAAGCTAGGCGAATATGGCGCTCTGCAGAAACCACTTTCCTGTCATACCAATACCAACGCGCCCGGTATATGTCGCTTTCCGCCACAAAAAACATCGGCACACCCTTGATCAAGGCTTCTTCAACCGGTGGAGGCAGATCAAAACGGATCGCGACCGATAGAAATACGCCATCCGGATTTCGCTCAACCTGTATTTGGCTGATCTCCGCGCTGGCAATGCCCGCCGGATCACCTGGCGCACCGTGGACCTCGAAGGCAGGAACTCCCAACAGAACGACGCTCATCAGCAGCGTAGCGAAATCAATCCGTGCGTTTTTCAAGAAGCGCAAGGTAAAAACCGTCATGATCATCTGATGAATTGTCCGGGACTACCTCAGGATTTGCTGCCAAATGAGGCAATAAATGACCGGGTGACGGCATCAAAATGGCGTCTGTGTTGTGCGTAAGAAACGTTTGTATCTGCGAGCTGCCTTCTGCGTGAAAAACCGAACAGGTGCAATACAGCATGCGCCCGCCCGGTCGCAGCAACGGCCAAAGCGCGTCCAACAGCCTGGCCTGAACCCGCGCCAACTGATCTATGTCCGATTCGCGGCGCAGCCAGCGCACATCCGGGTGCCGCCGTACGATTCCAGACGCGGTGCAAGGTGCATCAAGCAAGATGGCATCGAACGGCTGCCCGTCCCACCAACTGTTCGGATTGGCGGCGTCACCCACAATCAGTTTCGACCTCAACCCAAGCCGGTCGAATGTCTGCTGAATTTTCTGGAGGCGGTCCCCGTCGATATCAATGGATGTGATCTCATGCCGCGCAAGTTCGAGCAGCTGCGCGGTTTTTCCGCCGGGTGCCGCGCATGCATCCAAGACCCTAAGGTTGTTGTCGGATTGAAGACTTTCAAGCAATAGTGGAACGGCCATTTGTGCCGCTGCGTCTTGCACCGACACCAGCCCTTCCGCAAAGCCTGGAATGGCCAAAACCGGTCGCGCCGACGCCAGTGTCACGCCGTATTTTCCATTTGCTTTCGCCGCAATCGTCGCGCTGGCCAGCAAGGCCAAGTAAGCATCACGCGAAATCTTCGACTGGTTGACCCGCAATGTCATCGGTGCCTGATTGTTGTTTGCTTGAAGGATGCGCTTCCAATCCGCTGGGTAGTCCGCTTTAAGCCGCTCGATCCACCATACAGGGTGATTCCAAAGCGCTGTCTCCTCGGAGTTGGTCGATGCAATGAGGAACTCTTGCTCCCGCAGAAAGCGCCTCAGGCAGGCATTGATGAAATTTGCGTGTATCTTGGTGGCAGTATGGCGCTTCGCTGCTTCCACAGTCTGGTTAACCAGCGTGTGCGGGTCAAAGGGCGCGCTTTCAAGGTCCCATCCCAGCGCCAGGCTACTGCAAAGGAGAGCATCGGCGGCGGGCGGTGGCAGGCGAGGTGCAAGCTTACTTCTTAGAGCTTGCGCCCGCCCCATGTTTCTAAGCGCCTGGAAAGACAGAGCTTGGACACCAGGGCGCAGAAGAGCTTTGGTTTGTTCCAGTGCCGCCGTAGTAGAACCACCGTGGCGCACTGCGGAAACAACTTGGGCAACGGCCTGGAGTTTCTGCCATAGAGGCGCGTCAGCAGTTCGATGTGCGGCGTCTCTCATCGCGTGAATATTG
Source organism: Rhodoferax sp. (assembly GCA_031410295.1). Lineage (GTDB taxonomy): Bacteria > Pseudomonadota > Gammaproteobacteria > Burkholderiales > Burkholderiaceae_C > JANYCG01. The sequence continues at coordinate 3,162 of JANNYX010000195.1, read as the reverse complement.
AATGTGGAGGCATTTCAATAGTTCAGATATTTCCAATGCGAAAGTGAAAACGCCTCAAACCCTGAGCCTGGGTTTGAGGCGTCCATCAACCAAAGGCCAAGCAGCTTTGGTCAGCCTTCGGCATCAGCAGGGGCCTCGTCCGCACCTGCAGTAGCACTTGCCAGCTCAGCGCCTTCCGCGTCAGCGATAGCGCGTCTCTCAGCATCGTCCATCGACTCACGAACGCGGCGCGCCTCATGGTAGGCCTGGCCCGTGCCTGCAGGAATCAGGCGACCCACAATGACGTTTTCTTTGAGGCCGCGCAGTTCGTCGCGTTTGCCCATGATGGCAGCCTCGGTGAGTACACGCGTAGTTTCCTGGAAGGACGCCGCGCTTATGAAGCTGTCTGTGGACAAGGACGCTTTGGTGATGCCCAACAGCAAATTGGTAAACGTCGCAGGCACCTTGCCTTCTCCACGCAAGGTGTCATTGGTGTTGAGCATCTCCGAGCGCTCGACTTGCTCGCCCGCAATGTAGGCGGATTCCCCAACGTTGTTGACCACTACCCGACGCAGCATCTGGCGCACGATTACTTCAATGTGTTTATCGTTGATCTTGACGCCCTGCAAGCGGTAAACATCCTGCACTTCGTCAACGATATAACGTGCTAATTCCTCGGAGCCCAACAACCGAAGGATGTCTTGTGGATCGGCCGGGCCATCCACCACACTCTCGCCTTTGTTGACAACCTGACCTTCATGTACCAGGATATTTTTCTCTTTGGGCACAAGGTCTTCCCAAACTGCACCCTCTGGATCCGTAATTTGCAGTCGCACTTTACCTTTGGTCTCCTTACCGAAAGACACCGTACCCGTCATTTCAGCAAGCACTCCTTTGTCTTTGGGCGAACGAGCTTCAAACAGCTCGGCAACCCGTGGCAAACCACCAGTGATATCCCGCGTTTTCTGCCCTTCAACCGGAATGCGGGCCAGCACCTCACCCGGCCCCACGTCCTGACCGTCACGCACCTGTACCAACGAACCGATAGGGAATCCGATCGTTACCGAGTGATCTGTTCCGGGAATTTTTACTTCATGACCCGTTGCGTCGATCAGTTTGACCTGAGGACGAACCACCTTTGCCGAACCTCGGCGTTTTGGGTCAATAACCACGAGCGTGGACAAACCAGTGACGTCGTCCACCTGCCGCGCAACCGTCAATCCCTCTTCGACGTTTTCGAAATGCGCCTTGCCGGCGAACTCAGTAATGATGGGTCGGGTGAGCGGATCCCAGTTGGCCAGGACTGTGCCAGCCCTTACTGTTTGGTCTGCCTTGACCGTCAGAACGGCTCCATAGGGCACCTTGTGGCGTTCACGTTCGCGACCGTGTTCGTCATGGATGACGATTTCACCGGAACGGGCGATTACCACCAACTCTTTTTTGCTGTTGGTCACATATCGCATGGTGGCGTTGAACCCAATGTTGCCATTGGACTTGGCTTCCACACTAGATGCAACTGCCGCACGTGAAGCGGCGCCGCCAATGTGGAAAGTACGCATGGTTAGCTGGGTGCCAGGCTCGCCAATGGATTGCGCGGCAATCACGCCAACCGCCTCACCACCATTGACCAGGCCACCCCGGCCAAGGTCGCGACCATAACATTTAGCACAAATGCCAAAACGCGTCTCGCAGGTTAGCGCGGTGCGCACTTTTACTTCATCAACACCTTGCAACTCAAGCACGTCGATGACGTCTTCGTCCAGCATGCCACCGGCATTAACCAGCACAGATCGGCTTTCGGGTTGCAGGACATCCTCGGCAGCGGTACGGCCCAATATGCGGTCGCGCAACGACTCGATAACTTCACCGCCTTCGACGATAGCGCGCATCAGGTAGCCGTTGTGCGTGCCACAGTCCTGCTCGGTCACAACCAGATCTTGCGTTACGTCAACCAGGCGGCGGGTGAGGTAACCGGAGTTGGCGGTTTTTAACGCAGTATCGGCCAAACCCTTTCGCGCGCCATGGGTGGAAATAAAGTACTCCAACACATTCAGTCCCTCACGGAAGTTGGCCGTGATGGGTGTCTCGATGATTGAGCCGTCAGGCTTGGCCATCAAACCGCGCATGCCCGCCACCTGGCGAATCTGCGCAGCGGAGCCACGCGCGCCAGAGTCAGCCATCATGTAGATGGAATTGAACGACTCCTGCTGTACTTGCTTACCATGGCGGTCTTCGACCATTTCTTTGGACAGTCCTGCCATCATCACTTTGGAGACTTCGTCGCCCGATTTTCCCCAGATGTCAACCACCTTGTTGTAGCGCTCACCGGCCGTTACCAGACCTGAAACGTATTGCTGTTCGATCTCTTTGACCTCTTTCTGAGCGCGCAAAACGATCTCTTTCTTTTGTTCAGGCACCAACATATCGTCGATGCAAATAGAGATGCCAGCCTTGGTTGCAAGTCGGAAACCGGCTTGCAACAGTTTGTCAGCAAAAACCACGGTCTCCTTCAATCCGCATTTGCGGAAGGAAACGTTGATAAGTTTCGAGATCTCTTTCTTTTTTAATGCTTTGTTCAGATTCGAGAACGGCAGGCCTTTTGGCAGGATTTCCGACAGCAGCGCGCGCCCAGCCGTGGTTTCCCACAACTTAGTTGACGCAACGAAGTCTCCTGTTTCCTTGTCTTTGGTGTACTCGGTCAAACGTACGTTGATGCGGGAATTCAGGCTGACTTCGTTAGCATCAAATGCGCGGCGAACCTCACCGGTGTCGGAGAAGATAAGGCCTTCACCTTTGCCATTGATACGTTCGCGGGTGGTGTAGTAAAGGCCCAGCACCACGTCTTGCGACGGGACGATGGACGGCTCTCCGTTGGAAGGAAACAAAACGTTGTTGGAGGCCAGCATCAATGTGCGGCACTCCATTTGCGCTTCCACCGACAAAGGCACGTGAACTGCCATCTGGTCGCCGTCAAAGTCGGCGTTGAACGCCGCGCAGACCAGCGGGTGCAGTTGGATCGCTTTGCCTTCAATCAGGATGGGCTCAAAGGCCTGGATACCCAGTCGGTGCAGCGTAGGAGCACGGTTGAGCATGACCGGGTGTTCTTTGATGACTTCTTCAAGGATGTCCCACACCACCGGCGTGCCGGATTCGACTTCCTTCTTGGCCGCTTTGATCGTCGTC